>RFHM01000442.1 GCA_003696865.1 Acidobacteriota bacterium
AGGGGGTGTGGGCGTGCGTAAGGATCATCGTTTTTATACTTTGATCATCACCTCGGCCGCGAGTGCCCGCTTTTACCGCATCATCGTGCATCACAGACAGATCAGGGCTGCGCTCATCGCCGGCGTGACCGGCCTTTGTGTTCTGATGGGCCTCTCCATCTGGGTTTTCAAGCAGGCGGGATTGCTCGCCCATTATCCGTGGGAGGTGCGGGAGAATCGGGCATTGAAGCGAGAGCACGCTGCGGCGCTGAGGAGATTGCGGGCGCGGTTAGCGGCCATCGAGGCGGAATCGCATCGACTCCGTCAGATGGCCGAGGAGATCGGCCTCAATGTGAGTGGGGACTCGGAGGCGATGGAAGAGATGACCTCGGGCGTCGGCGGGCCGGGGGAACTCGATTCGTTCGCTCAGGAGTTGGATCGGGTGGCCGCGCGCGTGCAGTGGCTGCGGGAGAGTCTGGACGACGAGCGCGTGCGGCTGGCCACAACGCCCATCGGATGGCCCATCTATGGGCGAATCACCTCGGGATACGGGATGCGTCGAGATCCGTTCGGCGAAGGCTATGAGTTTCACACCGGCGTAGACATCGGTGCCGGATATGGTCGCCCGGTCAATGCCACTGCCGATGGGATCGTCGTCTATGCCGGCTATCGTGGCAGTTATGGGAAGTTGGTGGTCGTCGATCACGGTCAGGGCATGCGCACGTTCTACGGTCATCTCTCCCACATCGACGTCGTGGTTGGCGATCGCATTCAGCGCGGCGATCGGATCGGACGCGTAGGGCGGACGGGACGAGCGACGGCCAGTCACGTTCATTACGAGATCCGGTTCGACGATCGTCCGATCAATCCCAGGAGATACATCTTCGCCCGATCCATCCTGGCGTTGATCAATCGGTGATCTCGCCTCCGGTGACGCTCAGACCCATTCTCTGATAGCCTCATTCGGCGGTCTATCATCGTCGGTCACATTTGTGTACATCCGTTTGCCTCATCTGAGCATCAGAAAGAGTGAACCAACGCGTGCGAAAATTCGATAGGGAGGCGTACCGTGACCGTACGATTGATCAAGAAAGGTGAACGGAAGTCAGAGAAACCCCCGGAGACCGATCCACTCGATGAGAGGGAAATTCGACGTCTGGCACGTAGGTTGGCCAAAGCATGGAACGTCGGACCCGGCCGGCGATCACGTCGGGCCGGCGATCGATCCTCAAAAAACGAGACCCTTCAGGTATCGTCCATGTGATCCGGGTGATCCCGGTAGAACAGCACTCTTGAGCGCGTTTGATAGAAATTCACGCTCGCCCAGAGACTCACGGCGGCGAACATCATATACAAGGGAAGCGTCAGAATATGTGTGGGCTCCCAGAGGATGGCCAGAATCCCCAACACGTTCGCCGCGCAGATGACCAGGGCTACCACGGCCAGCACACCGTATATCATCGCCTTGTGGGTGAGGGAGAGGTATTGTTGCCTGGTTTGATTTCGTCGATCTGCATTCACCGCCATCACTCCTTCATCGGGAATGACTCTTTCATTTTATCAGTCAACGCGGGTTCCCAACAAGTGAGTTCCATTCCCGGAGGAGGATCGCTCGCCGGCAGACATGCGCTCCGAGTGGTGAGCATCGATGGTGAGAGAGGGCACCGTTTCACGACGTGCGGTGGCGACCATCGGGTGGCTTGAGGATGCGTTCGTCTCCCCGGCCCATCTTCATGGGGGAACGAGCCCGCCCGGTGAGCATACCATCGCGCCAGTCGGCGGCACCCGCTCTCGGCGATGAGCCGGTCACACGCCCAGGAGTTTGCGTTCGGGTGGGGATGATGCTAAAACTTGCCTCCCGCGCTGGCGGGATGTACATGAGGTGGGAGGGGAGAGACGATGATCAACCGACGCGCACTGGTGGCGGTCATTTTCGCGGGCGTGATATGGATGGGCGGCGTCCATCCTGTGGCCCAGGAGACCCAGCCACCCCGATTCACCATCCTGTTAGCCAACGATGACGGATATGAAGCTCCTGGGTTGAGGGCGTTGGCCGATGCGTTATCTTCGATAGCCGAACTCGTCGTCGCCGCGCCGGCCAGCGAGCAGAGCGGCACCGGACACGGCATCACCTATCGTCAACCCATCATGGTGCGGCGGATTCGACGAGCCGATGGCATCGTTTGGTATGCCATTCAGGCTCGCCCGGCCACCTGCGTGCGACTGGCGCTGGAAGCGTTGATGGAGAAGCAGCCCGATCTGGTCATTTCCGGCATCAATCGAGGCGCCAATCTGGGAATCGTGACGTTCTATTCGGGCACCGTGGCCGCCGCGCGCGAAGCGGCCTTCCTGGGCTTGCCGGCCATCGCCGTGTCCATGGGCGGTCACGATGACGCCGATTACCGGGCCACGGCGACTTTCGTTCGTCGTTTGGTTCAAGAACTCCGATCGCGCCGGTTGATCCGGTCGGGACTATTGTTGAACGTCAATGTGCCCGCTGGCATCGCTCATCATTTCAATGGCGTCCGGGTGACGCGACTCAGTTTGAAAGTCCCCGGCGAGGACTACGAGCGCCGCGTGTCTCCCCGTGGCCAGGTGTATTTCTGGAATATTTATCACCCGGTCAAGGACGACGCCGAAGGCACCGACGTTCATGCCTTCGCTCGTGGGTTCATCAGCCTCACGCCGCTCGGCATCGACCAGACCGAGACGACGGCTCTGGACGCCTTTCGCCCATTGGCGCAATCGCTCGGCGAGCGCGCCATTCGTCGATAGCGCCGGCACCCGCTTCGGAAGGACGGTGCCGGCTCTTCGCTCATTCATTCTTCGAGAGACGAATCGAGGAATCGGGCCGGACGTGATCAATGCGCCGGACCGAAGAATACGGCGTTCAGGAAGAGCAGATTCAATCCATCGCAGAAGGCACGAAAGTTCGGATCTTCGGCGAACGCCACGACGTATCCCCGACCGTGCGGTTGAACCATGAGATAGGCTTTGTGAGCGAGTTGCCGGCGCGCCTCGTCCCAGGTGAAACCGCTGAGCAGGAGCTTGTCTTCGGACATGTACACGCCGATATTTCGCCCCTTATCCAGCTTGAGGGGCGTGAAGATATTGCGGCTGTGGACCAGCACGTTGGCATCGCCATCGTAACCGAAGGCCAGCCAATGTTCGGTGTCCAATGTGATGCGCATGATGGCGCCCGGAGTAGCCGGTGGAAGTTCTTTCTCCGGTTGGATGGCTTCTTCGAGGCTGAATGTCGATGGCGCGCTCGGCGGAGAGGGTTGGCCGGATGGTTTCTTCGCCCCTGTGGTCTCCTTGGACGGCGAGGGTTTCTCTTCCTTTTCGGGCCGTCCCCCTTTGAGTTCTCGCTTGGTGGCCAACAGACCGACCTTCTCATCGGTGAGCCAGCGAGTGGCTTCGCCAATGGTGATCAGTGTCCCTCCGTTTTGCACCCACTGTTTCAGCCGCCGCGCCGTCGCCTCGCCGAGAACCTGTTCATATCCACCGAAGAATCTCAGCGAATTGGGCAGAATGAGGACGTCGTATTTGCTGAGATCGGCGCGACGGAGTTGCTGCGCGTGAATGAGCGTCACCGGATAGCCGTACACCTGTTCGAGCAGGTAGCGCGCCCAGCCGACCGAATAGGGATGCGTGGGCAGATTGTACGCCATGGCCACTCGAGGTTTTTTCAGGTAGTGCACCTGGTTGCTGCCGAAATTGGCGCCTTCTTCGACCCAGGACGTATCGGTCGCATAGATGTCCACGCCCACCTCCGTCGCCAACTTGGCCAATCGGTCATGGAGATCTGAGGGATTATTCTTCACTTTGATGATGAGCGAACCGCGGGGGAATTTCACCCCGTTGAGCGTGAACGGCTTGTCCGAGCTGAACACGCGAATGTCTTGTCGCCAGAGTGCGGCCAGGGCCTTGGCCGCCGACTGGGTCCCCCAGGGGATGAGATAGGCGACGCTCGCTTCTCCACCGTGGAGCGCTCCCTGTGGCGAGGGCGGTTCCTGGAGGACGGTGAACTCCCCACGGGAGGCTTCCTCGGCCATATAGGCGTCCACGTCGAAGAGCAGGGGCAACGACCAGCCGGTGATATCGTAGATCTGATCGCCCAATCGCTTCTTGTGTCGGCGCAGTTGCTCTTTGATGAACGCTTCATCCATCGGCGTCTGCTTGGCCAGCAACGTATTGATCAACCGCTTGGCGGGCTGGGCCAGCGAGATGACGTATGTTCCCGCCGGGAACTGTTTGGATTGACGCCGACCCTCATAGTAATCCCGGACTTTGGGATTGGAGAAAGGTGCCGTCGCTCGTTTCACTTCGATGCCTTGACGCATGAGCAAGGCGACGAGTTTGGCGGCGCGATTGGGATCGCCGCCGGGGGCAATGATGTACTCTTTGATCTTCCCCTGCTCGCCTTCCTGGATGGCCGATTGACGGAATTCATAATAGTACCGGAGCAACGCTTCTCGATGGGTCGCCGCCGTCTCGATGGTGGAGAGCGAAGAGATGAAATGATGCTGGACGCCATCGCGGTAGGCGAGCATCGTCTCGTCGTCGCGCTTGACCCGCAAGCCGCGCGCTGAGGCCTGCTCGTAGGTCATGCCGATCGAGCCATGAAACATCGGCCACCCCTCGCCATACCCGGGATAGAAGGAGTCGAAGACCTCGCGGGTGAAGTAATCGAATTTCATCCGGTCGAACCACTTGGCGTTGTTTTTGCCGAACCGCTCGTGCCACTCGGCCTGAGCGGGCGTCTCTTCGGGATTGAGCGGTGGCGCCGGCGGCGCGAAGTAATAGGTGGCGTTCGATCCCATCTCGTGAAAATCCACGAAGACCTGCGGATACCACTCCAGGTAGGCTTTGACGCGCCCGCGCGTCTCCGGTTGCGTCAGCGCGAACCAATCGCGGTTCATGTCGAACAGATAGTGGTTGGTTCGCCCGCCCGGCCACACTTCGTTGTGCTCGGCCGATTGAGGATCGGCGTCGGGCCATCGGCCTCGCGTCTGCCGGTAATAATTGACGAATCGGTTACGCCCATCCGGATTCTGCGATGGATCGATGATGATGACGCTCTGGCGGAGCGCCATCTCGGCGACGGGATCGTCTTTGGCCGCCACCAGATGATAAGCCGTCAACAGCGCCGCGTCGGTGCTGGAGATCTCGTTGCCGTGAACGCCGTAGGCCAGCCAGACGATCACCGGAAGCGACCCGATGAGGCGTTCGGCATCTTCGGCGCTGAGGCGGCGCGGATCGGCCAGTTTCTGCATCCCTCGGCGGATCTCATCGAGGCGCGCCATGTTCTCTTCCGAGGCGATGATCAGGTAATAGAGCGCGCGCCCCTCCCACGTCCGCCCATACTCGACGAGTTTCACCCGGGACGAGGCGTCGGCCAGTGCGGTGAGGTATCGAACCATCTCCTCGTACGAGGTGATGTGCTCGCCCCAATCGTGGCCCACCACCTGTTTCAAAGTCGGAATCGCCGGATCATAAGAGACGCCGGGATAGAATTGAGGCGTCTCTGCTCGCACCAGCGTGCTCAGGAGACACAATGTCAGAACCCAGAGAACCCGTCGTGCCTTCATCATGTCATCCTCCTCACGTGTGCCCTCCCACGGCTCTCCGCCGGGTCGACGAGAACGTCGCCGGCCGAGAGGGGGGAGAGATGACCATTCATCGCTTCAATTGAGCGATTTCGCTGAAATATTTGACGAACATTTTCATTCCACCCGAAGCCTGGCCCCAATCGTAATTCTCGTTGGGCGCATGGTAGCCGTGCTCGGGCAGGCTCAATCCCAGGAAGACGATGGGAACGCCGAGGCGTTCTTCCATGGTCACGATGGCCCCAATGGAGCCGCCCTCGCGGGTGAATGCCGGCTCCTTGCCGAAAGCGAATGCCACGGCTCGACGACCGGCATCGGCATAGGGTCCGGTGAACTGTCCCAGATAGGGTCGGAGCGTCGCCTCGTGGGTGACCTTGACATCGGGATTCCTGGAGCGAACGAAGTCGCGCACGAGCCGGAAGATCTTATCCGGGTCCTGATGGGGTACCAGCCGCGTACTGATTTTGGCTTCGGCGCGCGGCGGAATGACCGTCTTGACGCCCGGCCCCACATAGCCGCCGACGATCCCATGGACCTCGAACG
>RFHM01000078.1 GCA_003696865.1 Acidobacteriota bacterium
AGTATGAGGTACCGCTCACTCATCCCCCTGACGTGCTCCCCTCGCTACAGCTTTCACCGGAGCGCTTCAGCGTGTCTCGCCCTTGCCTTCATGAGTTTTCCTTGAATGGAGGAGACCCATTAGGTCGAATCCATCGATGGTGGCGTTCGTGATGGTTTTTTTCAGCTCGGCGAACGCCTCATTCTTCGCGCCTGGCGTTCCACGGATAACGGTCAGGCCGGGATTGGCGTTTTTTCTCTCCGGCAGCATCGTCAGCTCATCAAGGGTCTTCATCGTCTTTCCCCGCCGATCTTCCACATATGAGTTGATGTCATTGATCAACCTTCGAATGAGAGACGCCGCGTCGCAGCTCGCCCTCGAATCTTCTTCGCTCTGGAAAGCTGTGATTCTTCGCTGAACAAGCAGTATAATTTTTTCCTATCGATAAGAGGAGCGCGAACCGTCATGCCAGCGAATCTGACGCCCGAATATTTAGAGGCCGAAGAGAAATACCGCCGGGCCACGACGCCCCAGGAGAAGTTGGCGGCGCTGGAGGAGATGCTGGCCACCATCCCCAAGCACAAGGGCACGGAGAAGATGCAGGCCGATATCAAGCGCCGCATCTCCAAGCTCAAGAAGGAACTGCAACGCAAAAAAAAGAGCGGTGCGGCCCGCAAGCCATTCTATCATGTGGAGAGGGAGGGCGCGGGTCAGGTGGTGCTCGCCGGTCCGCCCAACGTGGGGAAGTCGCAGTTGGTCGCTCGATTGACCAGTGCGACCCCCGAAGTCGCCGAATATCCGTTCACCACGCGGTTGCCGGTACCCGGCATGATGGAATTCGAGAACGTCAAAATCCAACTCGTCGATTTACCCCCGCTGTGGCGCGAGTTCTCCGAGCCCTGGTTATTCGGACTCATCCGTAATGCCCATGCCGTGTTGTTGGTCGTTGATGCCAGCGATGACGATGTGCTCACGCAGACCGAGACATCCCTCTCGTTGTTGGAGGAGAAAAATATTCAGCTCGTTCCTCCCACATTCGATGATGCCGGGATGGGGAAACGGGCGTTGTTGGTGGCCAACAAGCTCGATCTCCCCAGGGCTCGGGAGAACGTCCACATTCTCGAGGAATTTTTCGGTCAACGGCTGCCCGTCGTTCCCGTGTCGGCAGCAACGGGTCTCCACCTCGAGCGCTTGAAGCGGGAGATCTATCGTGCCTTGGGGGTGATTCGCGTATACACGAAAGCGCCGGGAAAGCCCGTGGATCGAACGGCACCATTCGTTCTCAAGCGAGGGAGCACCGTGCTGGATGCCGCTCGAGCCGTTCATCACGACTTCGCCGAAAAGCTGAAATATGCGCGCATCTGGGGCTCCGAGCGGTTCGATGGACAGAAGGTCAGTCGTGATCACGTATTGGAAGACGAGGATGTCGTCGAATTTCACATCTGATATTCGTTCTCCGCATGTGACTGTCGGGAGCCTCCGGAGATGGAGGAGAAACCAGTCCGCCCGATCTCTGTGGCGCGTCTACCACCGATAGGAGGAGTTTCGTCGATCACAGCCAGCTCGTTGCCCGTTCAGGGCTCTTCCCAATAGGAAGCCAATCTCTGGGAGCGCGCCCGCTTCCGAGCGAGAGGTCATTCGGCTCGGAAGGCGTTGTCTTCGCCTTCCATATTGTGTATCATTACGCACCTTTTTTGGTGCTATGAAACGGTCGCCGCTGTTGCTCATCTTTTTGACGGTGTTCATCGACCTGTTGGGGTTCGGCATCATCCTGCCGCTTCTCCCCTATTATGCTCATCAGGAGCCGTTCAACGCTCGCCCCTGGCAGATTGGGCTGCTGGTGGCCTCTTATTCGTTGATGCAATTCATCTTTGCGCCCATATGGGGGCGCGTTTCGGATCGCGTGGGTCGGCGTCCGATCATCCTGATGAGTCTCATGGGCTCTACCATCTCTTATCTCATCTTTGGACTGGCCCAGAGCGTGGCTCTGCTGTTTGTCTCGCGCATCTTGGCGGGAATTGGTGGCGCCAATATTCCTACGGCGCAGGCGTATATTGCCGATACCACCTCGCCGGAGAATCGCGCCAAAGGGATGGGGATGATCGGCGCGGCGTTCGGGTTGGGGTTCATTTTTGGTCCCGCCGTGGGAGGGTTCTTGAGTCAGTGGGGATATAGCGTGCCGGGATTTGTGGCCTCGGGTATCTGCTTCACCGATTTCGTGCTCACCTATTTCTTGTTGCCCGAATCGCTCAAGGCGAGAAAACCGGAGGTTGCCCCTCCCCAAATATCGAGATGGACGCGATTGAAGAGGGCGTTCGTTCGGCCTCGCGTGGGTTGGCTCCTGGCCCTGTTTTTCATCGCCACGTTTTCGTTGGCCAATCTGGAAGCCACTTTTGCTTTGATCGCCAAGGTGAGGTATGCCTATACGGAAGCGCAAACCGGCTATCTCTTCGCTTACGTTGGCGTTCTCACCGCTCTGGTGCAGGGCGGACTCATCGGACCCCTGGTTCGCCGGTTGGGCGAGCCCAGACTGATCGTCGTGGGAACGTTGGCCTTCGCCGTCAGCTTATGGCTCATCCCTTATTGTTGGGACTTCTGGGCGTTGGCCACCGATCTGGCCGTCTTGGCTTTTGGTCAGGGGGTGAATACGCCTTCGGTGACCAGTTTGATCTCTCAGTATACGCCCCCTGATGAGCAAGGTAGCATGCTGGGCGTCACCCAGTCGCTGTCCAGTCTGGCTCGCGTACTGGGACCCATCTGGGGAGGATTCATGTTCAATATCCACTACCAATGGCCTTATTTGACGGCGGCCATGTTCATGCTCGTCGCCTTTGGATTGAGCCTGAAAGTCCAGGCTCAGGCGCGGCTGGCCGCGGGAGCGAAATCGGCCGTGCGACTCCCTTAGTGGCGACTGGATCGGTTCGGCAGCCTGGCTCTTTTCCGCATCTTGTGGATCCCCTTCGAAAATACACCGCAAAGGCGCAAAGAGCGCAAAGATCCTCCGACGTGCTCTTTTCATTCTCGCGATGTGGCTCGACTGCGCCATGGACGACTCCCTGAGATCAGGGAACGGGTTCGAAGACGACGCGTTCACGCAATATCGCATAGACCGGTTTCCCGTTCAATCGCGCCGGCAAGACGCGATAGGCCCTGAAGGCATCCATGGCCATCTCATTGAAATCGGGATCGACGGTGTGAAGAACGCGAATGTTCGTCACCCGACCGTCGGGTGTGATGAGACCTTCGAGGTCCACCACCAGAGCAGTGGCGCGGCGACCCGGCACTCGAGGCGTGACACGTCGGACGATGATGGGAGGAACGAAAACGTCATCCGGTTTCAGGGTGAGAGGGCGCCCATACTGATCCGTTGGGTGGGAGAGGTCTCGGGGACGGTCGCGAAGCTCATGGACCGGGACGATCTCCGCCGTGACCGTCGTCAGGAGGCCTCGACGCGCAGAGACGGCCTTGGGCCCGGTCGCCTCGACGGTCGCTTTCGCATGGTGGTCTATCGGATTTCCTTTGAGAGCGACGGTCTCGAAGTTGTGCAATTGGAGATCCGGCCGGTCCAGCAGAGTCCGTTCATCGGCGGTGATCGTCAATGATAACTGCGCCGCCTTGGCGGAGACGTTCTTTACCCGAATCGTGATGAGCATCGGTCGATCGCTGACGTAAGCGCCGTCATGAAATCGCTCGCCGGGGAGAAGTCCCACCGAGCGAACGTGTCGTAAGGTGAGCTGTTTCAGTCCGTATGTATCTTGCAAGTACCGGGCTTCGGCCGAGGCGCTATCGAACGTTTGGGGAAGATAAGCCGGCGCTTTCATTTCGTCCGAGCTGCTGGCGTCGTATTGATAAAGGGCCAGGGTGATGTTCGCGCCGAACTGCCAATGAGATCTCGGGCGTCGGCGCGCTTGCCCCCAAACCACGACCGTCAGGAACAGGAGCCCGATCACCAGTCCGCCTTTGAGATCCCCTTTCGGTCGATTCATTCCTCTCTCCTCTCGGTCTTGTGCTTGATGATTTCCCTGTACACTTCGTTCTTACTCATTCCGTACTCTTCGGCGACCCGCTTGATGGCCGACGTGAAGTCGATGTTCCCGCTCCGCATCAACTCGCTGATTCGCTCAGAAAGCGCGTCTCGATCGACCGGGGGCCGCTTCGATGAATCATCGGAAGGAGGCGCCACAACGAGGACCAGTTCGCCTCTGATCGATTGCTCTTCCAGCTCCCGTCGAAGGCGACTGAGCCGGGCGCGCCGGAATTCTTCGTGGACTTTGGTCAGCTCCCGAGCCAGAACGGCGGGACGATCGCCGAGAATCTCCAGCATGTCCTCCACGGTGGCTCGAATGCGATGGGGAGCTTCAAAAAAAACGAGCGTGTAGGGCAGTGAAGCGAGCGTCATCAATTCTCGGCGTCGCCGGGCGCGTCGGGGCGGCAAGAATCCCACGAATAGGAATCGATCTGTGGGCACGCCCGCTGCCATCAACGCCGTGGTGAGAGCAGATGGACCGGGGATGGGAACGATGGGAATCTGTTCGGCAATGGCCGCTTGAATGAGCACCAGCCCGGGATCGGAGATCGTCGGCGCTCCGGCATCGGTGACCAGGGCAATGGATGTCCCTTCCTTGAGCTTGCTCATCAACTGGCGGCTTCGTTGACGTTCATTATGCTGATGGTAACTGATGGTCGGCGTCCGGATCTCGTAACGCGTCAGTAACTTTCGCGTTTGACGCGTGTCTTCGCAGGCGATGAGATCGACATCCTTCAATACTCGTAGAGCGCGCAGAGTGATGTCTTCCAGGTTCCCGATCGGTGTGGCCACGATGTACAATGTCCCCGGCATATGGCTCAGCTCATTGTACCACCTCCTCTCGGGGAGTCGAAACAAAGATCGCGTGAGCCTGCGATGGGGTGGCCGCGAACGCTTCGTACCAGGAGCGCGTGAGGCGTCGACGGGATATGGGGGGCCCATCGTCCGGGATCTATACTCCGGCATCCCTCTACCCCTTCAGGATAGGCCAGCCTTCGGTGCTCCCTATTGACGATCGTCACCTGGGAATAGAGCGTGGCTTGAATTCGCAACTCCAGCGTGATATAAACCGACGGGTTTGTCAGTTCTCTGAGCCGTTCAGTGTCGGGGAGGAGATAGGGAACGCCTTCATCGGAGCCCGGCAATCATCGGCGCCATTCGCCGAATGAGCGAGAGAGAGGTGGCATATTGAGCGATCAGTTGAGGAGATTGCTCAATGACACTATGAGATCAAGGAGGGGAATATGGCCAGTCTCACGGATCGCATGATTCGCGCTGCCAAGTTGGATGTGAACCTGTATGAAGAAGTGGAGGCCGATCCTCAAGCCATGGGCCAGGCCATGACGGTGGTCGTGCTGTCCAGCGTTGCTGCGGGCATCGGC
>RFHM01000079.1 GCA_003696865.1 Acidobacteriota bacterium
AAACTCCTTTCCGGCCTCACCATTTATCGCCTGGAGTAACCAACCGAAGACGGCTCCTTCATCATCCCACCCGAGGAGAATTCGAAATGTCACGCCAGGAGAACGTGCCATGAGGATCAAACGAACAATGTTCCACCGATGCGCCGCGCTCGTCGTCGGCCTCGCCGTTGGCACCGCGATGGCCGCCCCTCAAACCAGACTCAAGCCGGGGATCAATCTGTTCACCATCGAGCAGGACGTGGAGATGGGTCGCCAGGCGGCCGAAGAGATAGAGCAGAAGATGCCCATCCTTCGCGATCGCATCGTCCAGCGATATATCACCGATCTGGGTCTCGCCTTGGCCAAGAAGACCGACTATCCCAATCTCCCCTGGCAATTCAAGGTCGTCAATTCATCCGATGTGAATGCCTTCGCTCTGCCGGGAGGGTTCATCTACGTGAATCGAGGATTGATCGAGGCGGCGGAGACCGAAGGGGAGTTGGCCGGCGTCCTGGGCCACGAAATCTCCCACGTCACGTTGCGTCATGGCACCAATCAGTTGACCAAGGCGTATCTGGCGCAAGCCCCGTTGGCCATTCTCGGAGGCATCATCGGCCAAGGGGGATGGCAGGCGGTGATGGCCAAGTTGGGAACCACCTTCGTGGTGAATTCGCTGTTCTTGAAATTCAGTCGTTCGGCCGAGACGCAAGCCGATATCGCCGGGACGCAACTGTTGCATGCCGCCGGATACGATCCTCGTCAGATGGTTCGCATGTTCCAGTTGCTGCGACGGCTCCAGGGCCGCGATCCCAGCAAGTTGGAAGAGTTTTTCTCTTCGCATCCCAGCCCCCAACATCGCATCGAGCGCATCGAAGAAGAGATCGCCAAGCTTCCCCCGGTGAGTCATCCCCGGGTGGATACCATGCGCTTCCGGCGCATTCGCACTCGACTCAAGGCCATGCCCCCACCACCGAAGTCTCGCCCCTCGAGTGAAGCTGAGCGAGGAGCGGAATCTTCGTCTCCGGATTTTCGTCAATTTCGACATCCACAGGGGCTTTATGAACTCCCCTATCCGGCCACCTGGCGCGTCTATCGCAGTGGTGAGACGGGCGTCGTACTGGCTCCCGACGATGGATGGCGTTCAATCGGCGGTCGAACTCATTTGGTCTATGGAGCCATCGTCGATCTTTTCCAACCGCAGCGCCCCAGGAGACGGCGCGCCGGTCGGCTCAGCCTCGGCGCGGCCGTCGATCAACTCGTGGAACGCCTCCGCCAGCAGAACCCCTATCTTCGACCGGTGAGTCGTCGCGCGCGTCGGCCATCAGGCCGAACTGGCGGACAGCGGTTGGATGTCATTCTGGAAGGCGTTCCGCCGGGACAAAGGTCGGTTGAGCGCGTGTGGGTGGCCGCGCAATGGGCGGGGCAGAGAATCGTGTACGTCGCTTTTGTCAGTCCTCAAAGAGCGTTCGGGTCACATCGGATGACATTCGAACGAATGATCCGGGGATTGCGCGCCGCTTCCAGGTGAATGGTCGCCGGGGTGGATTGGTAGGGAGGACGGGCTGCCCGAGTAGCTGACAACCGATGGCTCCCCGCGGGGCTTCACATGCTCGAAGCTCGCCGGGGATGCTGACGCACATCAGCTCCTGTCCGAGGCTCGGGCAGTTCCCTCATTCAGGCCGCGCTCCCCAGTAATTGATGCCGGCCTTATTTCTGCCGATCCTGGCCGGGGAGGGTCTTGGCATTGATTGAGAATCTCGCGCAAGCTGGCCGTGGTGATATTAGCGCCGCTCAAGATGAGCACCACTTTTCGGCCTCGGATTCGCTCTCTCCATCGATAAGCGGCAGCCAAAGGAGCGGCTCCAGCGGGCTCGGCCAGGTTATGAGTGAAGGCGAGAAGCCAAACGACGGCCTGCCGAATCTCGTCGTCGCTGACCAGAACGAAGTCGCTCAGATTTTCGTGCAGGATGGCCACCGTCAACTCGAATCCCTGACGAGTGGCTAGACCTTCGGCAAAGGTGTTCATCTGTTCGGTGCTCTGTGGTCGACCGGCTTTCCAGGAGAGATACACGGCGGGCGCGGCATCCGACTGCACGCCGATGACCTCGGTTTGAGGGCTCAATGCCTTGGTCACAATGGAGATCCCCGAGGCTTGACTGCCACCACCGACGGGCACGATGATCGCGTCCACATCGGGCAGATCCTCGATGATCTCTAATCCCACCGTTCCCACGCCGGCGATGAGATGAGGCTCATTAGCTGAGTGAATATACCGATACCCGCGCTCGTTGGCCAGGCGCTCGACGTACTGGCGAGCCTCATCGAAGTCTTTGCCGTGGAAGATGACCTCGGCGCCCATACGCCGCATGGCATCGACCTTATCGGGGTTGGCGCGCTCGGGCATGGCGACGATGGCGCGCACGCCGAACAGTCGCGCGGCGTAGGCGATGGATTGACCATGATTGCCCGTGGACGCCGTGATCACCCCTCGGCGGCGTTCATCGTCGCTCAATCGAGCCATGAGATTGATGCCTCCGCGAACTTTGAAGGCCCCGATGGGTTGATGATTTTCGTGCTTGACGTACACCTCGCCGCCGAGAAACTCCGAGAGCGCCGGATAGAAGTGAAGAGGTGTCCGACGGAGATGCGCGCCGATGAGGCGTCGCGCATCCAAGACGTCGCGGATGGTCGGGACTGAGAGTGTCATAAGAACGTCCTCCTCTGAGGAAGGTATTCTAAACGTTCCCGGATGGAACGTCGAGGAGTTTGACGATCAGAATCGTAGCTCGAAGGAGCGATCCTCCCTTGGCGAGGAGCGTGACCATTCCCGGAGGCCAACTCCGGCGCCTTCTCCCCCGGGACGCGATGCGGCTCGTCCTCCGTTCACTTCGCGCATCAGAGCTTGCCGCCAAGGTTCCACTGGGGTTATCATGAATGCAGCTTGACCAAAGTGAGGCGTGAACCTATGTACATCATCATCATGGCAGGTGGATCAGGCACGCGGTTCTGGCCGGCGAGTCGAGAACGGAAGCCGAAGCAATTCTTGAACATCATTGGCTCGCGCCCGCTCATCGAACAGACATTTCTTCGCGTCTCACCACTGACCGAGGAGCAGAACATTGTCCTCGTCATCAACCACGTTCACCGGGCACTCACCGAGCAGATCTTCGCCGAGCGGAGAGTGACCAT
>RFHM01000443.1 GCA_003696865.1 Acidobacteriota bacterium
AGGGGGGTTCGTCGTCTCGGTCTCCGGCAAGCGTCGTGGCAAGGGCTCCAGCCGGGAACAAGCGCCGTATGCCGAACTTTCGGCGGGCATTCGTCTCATCATCGCCGAGAACATCGAACGCATCTACAAACAGAATTGCCAGAATCTGGGATTATTCACCTCGACCAATTTCGACCTCATCGATCGCATTCGTCGAGGCGAAGAGATTCCGCTGGCCGAGTTCACTCGAGGCGAGGATGAGATCACCCGCCAGATCATCGAGTATGGCGGTCTCTTCGCCTTCAATGTGGCGCGCCTTCAGGGTCGCGCCCAGGTGCCGCGCATCACCACCGAACCGCGACCGATGACGTTGGCCGAGAAGATCCTGGCCCGCCATCTGGTCGTCGATCTGGCGGAGGATCGCGTCGGCGTGCCCGCGGTGAAACCCGGCGATGCCGGCTTCGTGCGCGCCGATATTCGCTTCAGCCATGAGTACGTCACGCCGATGGCGGCCATTTTCTTCAAGAAACTGGTCGGCGAACACGAACGGGTCAACGATCCCTCGTCCATATACTTCTTCCGCGATCACCTGACGTTCCTCGACGAAGTGATGCCGCCCGAACGGCGAAAGATGGGGCTGCTCGACCTGGCGCTCAAACAGAAAGAGATGCAGGAATCGTTCGCTCGTCAGCAAGGCATCACCTACCATGGCGAGCTACCCGATCGCAAAGGGTCCGAAGGCATCTGTCACAGCATCATGTTGGAGCGATATGCGCTTCCCGGACAAGTGATCATCGGCACCGATTCGCACACCACGCATTCGGGAGCCATTGGCTGTTTGGCCTTCGGCGTGGGGACGACCGATATCTTCAATTCCTGGATCACCAAGGACGTGCGGGTGTGCGTTCCGCCATCGGTCAAGGTCGTCATCCACGGGCGATTGCCCGACAACGTCACGGCCAAAGACCTCATCCTGGCCATCCTGCGAATGGACGACGTCAGAAGCGGACGGGTCATTGGCAAGGTGATCGAATACACCGGCGAGGCCGTCCGGGCGCTGAACATCGACGAGCGAGCGACGCTGACCAATATGGCCGCCGAAATCGGTGGATTCACGGGCATCGTCGCCCCCGATGAGAAGACGGTCGATTTCCTCGTCGAGCGGCGCGGGATGGCCCGAGCCGAAGCCGAGCGACTCTGCGAGGGGTTGGTCAGCGATCCCAACGCCCAATATGCTCAGGTCATCGAGATCGATGCCTCCCAATTGCGACCCATGGTGGCGCTACCCAGCGATCCGGGCAATGGCCTGTTCGTCGACGAACTCGAGGATGACGTCAAGATCAACATCGCCTATGGCGGCTCGTGCACGGCCGGCAAACGAGAAGATATGGACATGTACGCTCGCGTGCTGCGTCGGGCGCTGGAGCGCGGTCAGCGCGTCCATCCTGACGTGCGATTCTACATTCAATTCGGATCGCAGGACGTGCGCGAGTACTGTCTCCAGCGGGGCTACCTGGACATCTTCCGGCGGGCTGGTGCCATCGTCATCGAACCGAGTTGCGGCGCCTGCATTAATGCTGGCCCGGGAGCCACCACGCGTCCCGAGGAAGTGAGCATCAGCGCGCAGAACCGCAATTTCCCCGGCCGCAGTGGTCCCGGTCAGCTCTACCTGGCCAGCCCATTGACGGTGGCCGCCTCGGCCATAGCGGGTAAAATCGTCGCCTATCATAGCGAGAGCGAACGCCATGGCTCGTCCAGCTCGACATCGGAGAGTGAGCGCTGAAGCGGTATGATTCACACGAGACGCAGAGAAATTCATCTCTCCAAAGTTCCTTGGGTTCGGGGGTGCAAAAGGTAGCGACACAGGGGCGGCCGTGAGATGGGATCTCAAGAAAGAGCTCTGGAAGGGTATCTCTTCGGGCATGAAGGTACCAGTCGCAGCTCACCCCTTACCGAGGGCGCGCCTTCGAAAATCGCCACCGATTCCACCGATGAACACAGATTCTTTTCTGTATCGGTGATCATCGGTGAAATCTGTGGCTTGATGTTCACCCCCTCGATGTAGCGACCGCGCCATGAGTGACTCCCTCGAAAATCACCGCAAAGGCGCAAAGAACGCCAAGATCTTCCAATAGGCTCTTTTCATTCCCGCGATGTGGCTCGGGCGCGCCATGAGCGACTCCCTCGAAAAGAGAGGGTAGTACAAGCTGACAGCTTACGTCACATTCCCCGAACGTCCCTTTTCATCTTTTCGGCGTGGGCTGTACGGCCGTGACTGACCTCCCTCGATGTACTCTACTCAAGCCGAACCTCGGCGCTTCTCCACTTGCTTGCGCTGCTTCTCTCGCACCCGCTCGATCATCCCCGGCCAATACGGCGGCTCCTCATACAGCACCTTCCCATCCACCCGCTTCACCCGAGGCCTGTTCCCATCGGGAGGCTTCAACCCCTTCCGCTCACTGATCGCCTTGACCCGTTCATAGGCCTCAATCGCCTTGTCATACGCCTTCATCTGCTGCTCGTAAAACTCCCCCAACCGCACCCACGGCCAGGTCGATTCGGGATCCGCCCTGGTCCCGGCCATCAACTCCGCCTCCGCCGCCACCAGATTCCCCGCCTTGATGTACCGTTGCGCCATCAGATAGTGATAGTTCGCTCGATCTTCAGGGGATTGCACTTCTCGAATCTCAAACGCAGGTACAGAACTCGTAAAAATTTTTTTATGGCTCGGGTCAAGCTTCAAATCAAAGTCCCGGGCATTAAACTCCACAGTTATATAGTACCGCCAGGCCTCAATGGTTCCCCATCACTGTCCAGAATCTCAACAATGACTTCAGCATAGCTGTAAGGTTCCAGCTTGACAGGAAAACTGGTGACCGTTTCTACGACATTCCGCATATCATCATACTCGCTCCTCTTTGGCCGATAACCGTAATTGGGATCAAGCTCAAACTCCAGAGGATTGATGACCTCACCGTAACGAAGGTATTCTGTCTTCTTAATTCTTCGTTCTTTAATCTCCACGGTGAACTCATCCGGCCTCAGCTTCCTCCCTTTCCACTTGATCGGGTCTGGTTCCATACTCCCGGGATCTCCCCCTTCAAATATCTCGATTTTAATCCTATCGGTCCACACACTCCCCGACTTTGACCGGGTTGGAATCTCTCGAAGACCTGTATTCCCATAATAAATGAGAAATCTGGAGTAGTTCAGCCCTAGATAGGTAATAATGATTGGAGCACCAGTCTTCTCATAAAACCCAGCAGCGTACCATCAAACAGTCCCATCATCCTGAACTGCACCCAGTCTTGGTTACTTTCACTCCTTTCAGAGTTTTCTTGGTCACAGTCGAGTAAAGATGGGTTGCTGAAAGCCCGCTCTTTCTGGGCCCAGAGCAGATAAGTTTGTGGTATGGCTATAATCAGTACTAGCACTAATAGATGCCTCATTTCCCCCTCCCTCTACTGATTCACGTGCACGCGAATCTGTTGAATGCTCCGATCATGGTAACGGCTCGGCGGCCGGTTGATCATCCCAAGGTTCCTGTTAGGATCCACCAACGCCCTCATCACCCCCGTGTGCATCACAAACAGTCGATCCCGAATAC
>RFHM01000444.1 GCA_003696865.1 Acidobacteriota bacterium
AGGCCTATGGAGCGAGTTTTCGTCGGGAGGCATATCATTTGGTGCCCATTCGCGTCGAGACATTTGCTGGGATGATTTTTGCCTCGTTAGATCCATTGGTCGAGTCCTTGGAAGACTATCTTGGTGAGGCCGCCCCTTTTCTGGAAAAGTTTTGGTCTCACACGGAGGTCATCGGGCGTCTGAGGTGGGTGTACCAGGGGAACTGGAAGCTCTGGCAGGAAAATTTCCGCGATAACTATCATCCGGAGTTCGTTCATCGCTTCGTCAGGGACTGTTACGAAGGGTGTCTTGACCAAGGAGCGAATCATCAACTGAGCGAAGGCCATGGGCTGCTCATCATGCCTCCCGTTCCATTGAACTTTGAGCAATACCGCGTAGCCCTGAAGAATGCCTCGGGGTTGGATATCGATGCTCGTGGAAATCCCAATTGGGATGTCCCCTGCCTCTGGGTGGACGATGGGCGTGTCGATGTCGTCCTCACTATTTTCCCCAATCTCGACTTCACGTACTTTGTCCTGGGAACGTCACTTGCCCTGCAGGTGCTGCATCCGCAGAGCGTCGCTCGAACGGTGGTGGAAATGATTGAGCTTGGACGGCAGGGGGAATCAGCAGAGGTGCGACAGTGGCGATTAGAAAGAAGTTTACATCTTCATGCTGCCCACGGTCCGGTCACAGCTGATGACGTTGAAGCTCTCAACCGCTGCCAATGGGGACTCCAGGCCAGGATCAATCGGCCGGTTAATATTGGCCGTGGGCAAAAACCGGGGAAGGTGGGGGAGACCCGCGATGAATACTCCATTCGCAGCTTCTATGCCGCTTGGCGGCATTACATGGAAAGCGACTCCAATTCTACGTACACTAAGCGAGCTGGAAATGTTCACGAACATGATGTTTGTTGCTGACTAAATATACACCAGCCCGTGGTGTCACCACACCCCGGGATTTTGTTCAGGATGGGCAGCCATGGAGATACAAGAGAAGATGCTGAGGCTTCTTGTCGAGAAGGAGATCGAAGATCTCTTATATGAGTATGCGCGCCTTATCGATGAACAGCGTTATTACGATTGGATTGACTTGTTCACCGAAGACGGTTCGTATTCAGCCATCACGGTTGAGAATCTAAAGGATCAGGGCCTTTTTCTCTTCAAAGATGATGGTAAGGAGGCGCTCAAGGAGCGCATCGCCTATCTGATGGGGTACTGGCAGGTTCCACGAAGCCCGACTCTCCATCTCGTTTCCAATCTGACAGTGAACCAATTGAAAGAAAGTGAAGCCAAGTGCCGGAGTTATTATCACATCTATCGAATTGGTGAGGATGGGGTGCCTCAATTTTATAGCTGTGGTGTTTACGAGGACTTATTGGTCAAGCACGACGGTCGCTGGCGATTTCGTCAGCGCAAAGTCATCGTCTACAATAACACGCTTCCTCCAAACTTTACAGAGTTGCTGTAATCTCATTGTGTGAGGGCACGCCGTGATTCATCGTGAGATTGTATTCCATCCTTGAGAATCGGTTCGCTGCTAAGGAGCAATTCATTAAAGGATGTTAAGGAGAGGAGGTTTTGCGTCTCTTAGGGCGGGGAATCGATAGGAGAGTCGATCATGGGTATATCAGTGAGCGAGATAATCACCGGGGGCAGTGGGCGGTGTGTTGATCGTCGAGTGTATGTGGATCCCGAGATTTACCAATTGGAGCGGGAGCGGATATTTCGGCGGACGTGGCAGTATGTGGGGCACGAGCATCAGGTATCCGAGCCGGGGGCGTATCTTTCGGCCACGATAGCCGGGGAGCCGGTGGTGATTTGTCGTGGGGAGGATGGTCGGCTTCGGGGGTTTTACAATACCTGCAGTCATCGAGGGGCGATATTGACCGAGGCCGAGCGGGGTCGGTGTGGGGGGCGGTTCCGGTGTATGTATCATGGGTGGACGTATGATTTAGAGGGGCGATTGATAGGGGTGCCGCATGTAGAGGCCTATGGAGCGAGTTTTCGTCGGGAGGCATATCATTTGGTGCCCATTCGCGTCGAGACGTTGGCGGGAATGATATTCGCCGCCTTGGATCCGGTGGTGAACTCATTGGAAGAGTTCCTCGGCGATGCAGCTCCGTACTTGCGAAAATATGGATCGAATACGGAGGTGATTGGACGTCTTCGTTATCTCTACTCGGGGAACTGGAAGCTCTGGCACGAGAATTTTGCCGATAATTATCATCCTGAGTTTGTGCATAAGTTGGTTCGCGATATGTATGTGGGATATGAAGCCCAAGGGACCAATCATCAATTGGACCCTGGGCATGGCTTACTCATCTGGCCGGCCATTCGACCTCATTTCGAGCGGTACCAGGCTGGTCTTCAACAGGCGTCAGGGCTTGAAATCGATTTGAGCCGGAATGCAAACTGGGATTTCTCGCCGTTTGTGGGGCAACCTGCGCAAGAGGAATTGGTTCTCACACTCTTTCCCAACTTCGATTTCGCCTCGTTCTACGGGGCATCTATAGAGTTGCGCGTGGTACAGCCATTGGCTGTGGATCGAACGCGGGTAGATTTATATGTTCTCGGACGGAAGGACGATTCGCCCGAGATCAGGCGATGGCGATTAGAACGCAGCGCCAGTTGGTTAGCTTCGCATGGAAAGGTTGCCGCTGATGATCTGGAGGCCCTCCATCGATGTCAAAAAGGTTTAACAGCGCAGGTGGGCCGTCAAGTGGATATCAATCGTGGGCACAAGCCGGGAAAAGTTGGGGAGGCGCGCGACGAATACTCCATTCGCAGTTTCTATGCTGCTTGGCGACAATACATGAAAG
>RFHM01000445.1 GCA_003696865.1 Acidobacteriota bacterium
AATTGGCCAGAGATTCCACAGTTTTACACAGATTCCTTTTTCTTTAATCTGTGAGCATCGGTGCAATCTGTGGCCTGGGTTGCATCCCCGCGATGCCGTGCCATGGACGACTCCCTCGAGCGTTGGCCAGCCATGATCTGTTTTGACTTCTCGACGGCAATTGGCTATGGTCTCCTCTGTCATTGAGCAGAGGAGCCGGATACATGAGAACGATGCATACTGGACAGCGATCGCGGTTCGCTCTTCGCGTTCTCGTCGGGATGTTGGTGATCCTCTCGGCCAGCGCCGTCCTCGCCCGAGAGGCCGTCGAGCCCATCGCCATCGAGGTCGAACTCCCCGAACTCGCCCTCACCGGCGTGGAGTTCACCGTGACGGTGAGCGTCTCTCGCCCTCCGGATCGACCGGCAGAGATTGCCTATCGCGTCATCGATGAACACACGGGGCAAATCATCCCCGGCGGCGCGGGACGCCTCAGCTTCTTCGACGAGGCGGGCCGACCGCAGCGAACCGTCAAGCTGAGCAATCTTCGACTGACCCATGCCGGGACGATTCCCCTGCGGTTCGAGATCGGTCAGTGGCGCCCGATCGAACGGACGCTCCGCGTGGTGCCCGGATGGTTGTCGGTGGCGCCGCCGATTCTCGCCATCGGATTAGCCATGATCTTCCGCCAGGTGATCGTGGCGCTTCTGGCCGGCGTCTGGCTGGGCGCGTTCATCAGATTCGGCTATGCTCCCCTCGTCGCGTTGCTCCGGGCGGCAGACACCTACGTCATCGACGCGCTCACCGATCACGGTCACGCTTCGATCATCGTGTTCAGCCTTCTGCTCGGCGGGATGATCGGCGTTCTCGCCAAATCGGGAGGCGCACTGGGCATGGCGACGTTGGTCACGCGATTCGCCACATCCAGCAAACGGGGCCAACTGAGCGCCTGGCTCATGGGCATTCTCATCTTCTTCGACGACTACTCGAACACGCTGATTGTCGGTTCGACCATGCGGCCGATCACCGACCGGCTGCGCATCAGTCGAGAGAAGCTCGCCTTCATCGTGGATGCCACGGCGGCCCCGGTGGCCAGTATGGCCCTCATTTCCTCCTGGATCGGCGTGGAAATCGGGTACATCGCCGATCAGTATCGCGCGCTGGGCATCGAGGGCGATGCCTATGTCATCTTTCTTCGGACCATTCCCCATTTATTCTATCCGATTCTGATGCTCCTCTTCGGATTCCTCATCATCTTCACTCGACGAGATTTCGGTCCCATGTGGCGGGCCGAGCGGCGCGCTCGTCAGACGGGAAAGTTACTGGCCGACGGAGCGCGGCCGGCTTCCGACTTCGAAGACCCGACCATTGCGCCGAAACCGGATGCTCCGCGTCGATGGATCAATGCTGCCGTTCCGGTAGCGGTCGTCATCACGACCATTCTGGTGGGCATGTATCTGGACGGACGCGCGCAACTTCTGCGGTCCGGCGGCGAGCTCACCCTGCAAAACATCTTCGCCAAGGCCGACTCGTTCAAGGCTCTCGTCTGGGCATCACTGCTCGGCTGCACGGTAGCCATCCTGATGGTCGTCGGGCAACGGATTCTCACTCTGGTAGAAGCGATGGATGCCTGGTTGACCGGAGTGAAATCCCTCGTGCTGGCCGTCCTCATTCTCGTGCTCGCCTGGTCGCTGGGCGCCGTCTGTGGCGACCTTCATACGGCCAATTACATCATCAGCGCCATCGGCAGTTGGCTCAATCCGGCATATCTGCCCGCGCTCGTGTTTCTCATCTCGGCCACGGTGAGTTTTGCCACCGGCACGTCATGGGGCACGATGGGCATTCTCTTCCCACTGGTCATTCCACTGGCTCATCAAATGGCGCCCGGTCAGGAGACGATCATGCTGGGGACGATCTCTTCGGTATTGGCCGGCTCGGTCTGGGGCGATCACTGCTCGCCCATCTCGGACACGACGATTATGAGCTCCATGGCCTCCTCCTGCGATCACATCGATCACGTCCGCACCCAGTTGCCTTACGCCCTCACAGTGGGGATGGTTGGCGTCCTGGTGGGGGATTTGCCGACCGGCCTCGGCTGGTGGGAACCATGGGTAGGGCTGCTGCTGGGAGCTCTACTCCTCACCGTCGTCGTTCTGGTGATGGGGAAACCCGTCGAAGATTACGTCCCGGCGGAGATTGCGGAACGCTCCGAGCACGGTCCAGTGGCCGTGGAAGCCGCCGATTGAACCGCCCTCATTTGATCCACGCCTCGGCGACGTTCACATCCACAGTCACCGGCACGATGCGGATGAATTCCTGGGCTGCGGCCACCATGCGTTGACTGACGATCTCGGCGACCTCATCGGCGATGGCCCGGTCGACCTCCACGACCAGTTCATCATGAATGGAGTTGACGATCCGGGCGTCGCGCCCTCGAAGCGCTTCATAGACGAGGCGCATCGCCCGTTTGAGAATATCGGCGCTCGTGCCCTGAATGGGCGCATTTTTCCCCAGTCTCCGCACCGTATCCACCTGTTTGCGGTCGGTGGGATCGAAGCGGAACGTCCACACCCGCCCCCAATGCGTGCGGCTATGACCGACGGACACGGCGGTATCGGCGGCGGCGCGAAGCCAGCGAGCGACGCCTTGATAGATGCTGAAATACCGCTTCATGAGCGCCTCGGCCTCGCTGAGCGTCGTCCCGATGCGCGCCGCCAGCGCCTGGGTCCCCATCCCGTAAAGAAGGCCATAGTTGAGCGTCTTGGCCACCGCCCGTTGCTCCTTGGTGACGCTGTCGATGGGCACATTGAACATCAAACTGGCCGTGGAGCGATGGAGATCGACGCCGCCCAGGAACGCCTCGACCATCCTCGCATCGTGAGAGAACTCGGCCAGGATGCACAGCTCGATCTGGGAATAATCGGCTACCACCAGTTTCCTGCCCGGCGGCGCCTTGAAACAGGCGCGCACTTCCGGAATATTGGGTACCTGTTGAATATTGGGACCGCTACAGGAAAAGCGACCGGTCGGCGTACCGATCTGGCGGAAATCGGCGTGGATGCGCCCGGTGACCGGATGGATATGTTCCAGGAGACTCCGCCCGTAGGCGCTCAACAGCTTCTGGACGTGCCGATACCTGATCAATTGAGCCACGACAGGATACCGTTCGGCGAATGAGCCGAGTTCGAGTTCTCGCGTATTGGCCACGGGGATGCCCAATCGCAACAGGGCCTGGCGCACTTGCTGAGGGCTGTTCAGATTGATGCTCGCTTCGCCGAACAGATCTCTGTCGTGCTCGGGAGACGCTAAGGCCCGCTTGAGTTCGGCCTCCAGGCGATGCCGCTCTCCCTCCAGTCGCTCGATGAGTCGTTGCCAGCAGTCCCGATCCAGATAGAGGCCGGCCAACTCCATGGCCGCCGTCGGCAGCACGCAATCGAATTCCAGCTTGGCCACGCGAACGAGTTGCCATTCCTTGATCTTCTCGATCAACCGTTGACGCAATGGAAGGAGAATGGCGGCATCCTCGGCGGCGTAGGCCAGCATGGCCGGGGTCAATGGTCCCGCCCACTGACTCTGGTGGAGGGTCTTGTCCAGCCGTCGCCCGAGATATCGCTCGGCGAGATCGGCGAGCCCTTGCCGTTGATTGAGATCGCCAGCGCTGATCAACTGTGACGCCAGCATGGTATCGAACACGGGATCGACCTCGATGCCGAAATGATGCCGCAACATCTTGATATCGAACTTGGCATGATGGAGAACCTTGATCGGGCGCTCGGCCTCCAATACCCGCTTGATCGGGGCCAACGCCCCCACCGGGAGGTGGAACAAGTCGAGGATGAACACGTCCTCTGAACTGGCCAGTTGCAGAAGCCGTACGCGGGAGGTAAACGGATCCAACCCCGTCGTCTCGGTATCCACGCCGATGGCTCGTTGGTTACTGAGACGCTGAGCGATCTCGCCAAGTGGCTCGGGCGCTTGAATGAGTCGATAAGGGCGCATCTGCGATTATCGGAAAATCCAGTAGGCGTTGTTCTCTACGACGACGATGACCGGGGCATCCAGATGGGCGTAAGTTCGCAGTTGAGGAACGCGTTTGAGCAGATCCTGACCAGAAGTTTGCGTCAGCGAGCAGGGGATCAGGCGAGGATACGTTTGGGCATCAAAGGCACTGTCGATCCATATGCCTCGAACGAAGTAGAACGTTTTCGCTCCCACGCGCCGGATGGGAACGGTGGCCGTCACCGGGCGCCTGGACGGCTCCGCTGGCCCGAGCTGTCGATGACCGGATGCGCGCTGATCCAGTCGCAAGTACATGTAGAGAATGGGCGTCGAGATGCCCGCCATCATGGCCAGCACGACCAGGCCGGCCAGGAACCGCCGAATGTTCATCCACTCCTGAATCAATTGGACGAAAAACGGGCGGTCCTCCACCAATACGTGAGATGATCCCAATCGGAGGGCCACCCGAGTTCGGCAGAGGTCACAGCTTCTCAGGTGCCGTTGAATCTGCCTCCGTTCGTTGTCCGTGAGCTCGTCACGAGCGAGCGCTGTCAATGTTGGTTCATCGATATGAGGAATCAACGAGTTCTCCTCCACGATGCTCTCGGCCATCGGCGATCTGAGAGGAGGCAACTCTGACCGGGATCAAGGGTATTGCCTCCCACCGGTGGTCGGCTCCCCGCTCATCGATCGTCGCCGATCGCTGACGGCCGATCGCTCATCAACTCTTCTTAGAGGTGACGGCATAAAAGGCCACCACTTGCTGTTCGACGCTCCGACTCCCGCATTTCGGGCACTTCACTCTCTTGGTCTCATGCTCCGTAATGCTCATGGTCAGGGAGAACTTCTTCCCGCACTTCTTGCAACGGTAATCATAGACCGGCATAGCTCCCCTCCTTACCAGGATTATGCCTTTCTGCTGCCCGCACGGGCGATGCCCATCGTCGATCGGTTCATCGCCAAGGGCAGACATATGTAATCATAGCAGATTTTTTCTCTCATGGCATCGTCGGCGCCGCTCCCTCGAAGAGAAGGTGGCGGCAAGCCGGCGGCTTGCACGACGCGTTTTCATCCCCTGGGTATGGCTCGGCGCGCGCCATGACTGCCTCCCGTGGGATTAAATTTCGCACAGATTTACGGATTAACCGACGCCTATTTCCTCGGTGAATCTGTTCAGCCGCGCTGGTTTCGTCCTTCGTAGTGAGCGCGGGCCCGCGAGGGATTCCGTTGACACGAACGGCCTCACTATGCTTTGATAGCCGGGAGATGGTCGGTCAGGATGAGTACGATCGAACGATGTCCCGCGCCCTCAAGCTGCTCTCCACCAAATCGCGAACCGTCGCCGAACTTCGCGAACAATTGCGGGAGAAGACCCAGGCCAGCGAAGCGATCATCGAACGCGTCATCGCTCGACTCCAAGAGTGGGGATATCTCGATGATGCTCGGTTCGCCGCCGATTACGGCGCTTCGCGGCTCCGCCTCAAGCCTCTGGGACGACGACGATTGGCTCGCGAACTCGCCGAGAGGAAAGTCCCCGAGGCCATCATCACCACTACCCTGGATCGCCTTTACGAGGACGTTAGCGAAGAGACGCTCATCGATCGCGCCATTCAGAAACGACTGAGAACCCGCGGTCGCCCCCGCACCCGTCAACACGCCAAGAAGCTCTTCGATCACCTCATTCGCCTGGGCTTCGATCACGAACTGGTGCGGCGTAAGATCGATGAACTGGCTCGATCGTCCGCGGATGAAGAGTGACGATCCCCGCCAATCGAAGGCAGCGCGAGCCCGTCCCGATCAAAACTCCACCTTGGGCGCCTGGCGAGCGCCTTCTGCCGCTTTGAAGTAATTCTGCTCCCGCTGGAAGCCCATGAGTCGAGCGATCAACACGGTGGGGAATCGCGACGTGGCCACGTTGTATTGCTGCACGGCGCGAATGTAATCCCGACGGGCCACGGCAATGCGATTCTCCGTTCCCGCCAACTCGTCCATCAATCGTTGGAACGTCTCATTGGACCGCAGTTCGGGATACCGCTCGGCCAGCGAGAGCATCTGGACGCGAAACTGAGCGATCTGCTCATTGGCCCGGATGCGCTCTTGGGGCGTCGCCGTCGGGCTGAGGAGCTTGGATCGCGCCTCGGCGATTCGGGAGAAAACGGCCAATTCCTGCTTGGTGACTCCCTTGACCGTATTCACGAGATTGGGGATGAGATCGGCGCGCCGCTGCATCACGTTCTCCACTTGCGACCACGCCGTGCGAACGCGCTCTCGCCGCTCGACCAGGCTGTTGTAGCTGGACATGGTCCACAAGCCGAGCACGACGACGACGACGGCGACGACGATCCACGTCACGCGCTTTCGCGACTTCTCTCGGGCCAGTGCTTGCTGCTGACGATAATACTCCTGGCGAAACTGCTCGCGCCCCGGAGTTTGCTGTTCAAAAAAATCACTCATAAGCCTTCTCCTCTCCCGTTCTCCAGAGTCCGATGAACAAGATCCTCTCTTCCCATGGAGGATGACCGCTCCGGCTTCCCATGGTGATCCCTGACGGAAACATCATCCCTCAGCCAACTCATCGACGCGACGAACGACCGCTTCCAGCCCCGCCAGATAGGCAGCGAATCGTTCCGTCATCTGTTCCAGCGAAGGCTTCTTTCCGTCCTCGGTCAGTGCCAGGATGTCCAGAAACGGTTGTACTTCTACGCCCAGCACCTCTCCCAAGCGGAGCACGGCTGCCCGCTTGTTCAGAGGAGGCTCGGCCCCGAACAATCTCACCGTGTGCCGGAAAAGGACGATGAAATTCCTCAGCGAGTCGACCATCAGCGCGCGGAGACGTTTGGCATCGCCGCTGATGGGAATGTACAACGCGCGCAATCGAATGAGCTTGCTGCGCAGTTCGTACTCGAGTTGGTGACGGAGATTGTGCTCTCGAATCTCCAGCCCTTGGAAGGGATCCGATCCGTACATCACCCGGTGAACGCGACTCATGTCGGAGAATTCGATGGGGAAAACATCCGAAGCTCTCCTCATCTCCTCTTCGGTGAAGTACACGGGTGGTGGATTGCCCCGTTTTTGCCAGCGCTCGACCACCGGACGGGATGCCCGAAGATCCTCAGGCCCGATGCGCTTCAAGACGACCAGCACATTGAGATCCGATTGCCCGTGTACATACTCGCCGGCAGCGGCCGATCCGTAAAGAACGACCGAAACCAGATTGTCGGCGTGCGCCTTTTTAAGATCTTCGACCAGCGCCGTCAATTCCTTTTCCATGTTCCATCTCCTCGATCCTCTTCCCGTCGGTGGTCAGAGGGCCCTCGACGTCTTTCGCTCACCACCCCCCGCTGGCGCCACCACCGCCAGAAGAGCCGCCGCCGAACCCGCCGAAGCCACCACCAAAACCGCCACCGAAGCCACCACCGAACCCGCCCCAATCAGATCCACGTCCCCGATAGCCGCCACCAGACCATCCGCTGAGCAGTAAAGCAGCCCATAACCAGTCGGCCCCTCCATAGTATCGCCGACGCCCGCCCCCGCGCGGTCCCCCGCGCCGTCCGGCGTCGGCCGCGGCGATGATCATCACGATGATGAAGACGAGCATGATGAGCAGAAAGCCAATCCCTACCATTCCCGATCCGCGGCGCCGAACCGATTCGCGATAGGCCAATCGAGGATCAGCGCCCTCGATGCGAATGCCGCGCTTTTCGGCCAATGTGGCGACGATCGAATTGACGGCCAGCATAATCCCTTGACTGTACTTCTGTTGTCGGAAATAGGGAACCATCCGCCGCCCAATCTCACCGGCCAGGCCATCGGGGATGTCGCCCTCCAATCCATATCCCACTTCGATACGATATCGCCGCTCGCGCGGAGCGATGAGAAGCAGAAGTCCCGTATCCTCCTCCTTGCTGCCGATGCCCCACTGCCGGAAGAGGTCGTTGGCATAATCTTCGATGGGACGGCCCTCCAGGGAGGGAACCGTCACAACGGCGATCTCAATGCCCGACCGATCGCGCAATTGCCGGAGCATGGCTTCCATTTCCGTCGCGGCTCGAGGCTCGATGATGCCGGCAAAATCATTGACAAAGCCGCGAGGCGCGGGATATTCCTCGGCAAAGGCCATGACCGAAAACGAGAGGGCGATGAAGAGCGCCGAAGCTATGAATCGGCGGTCGGCCCTCATCGCCCGTTGTATGGATATCCTGTTCATCTTCCTCTCCTCACCAGCCTCCCTATGCGGGGGCAGGCTCTGGTGTCAACATGACGCCATAATTATACATCATTGAAGGCGAAAAGAGCGCCCTCGGTCCTCAAAACTCATGATACCGCAATTGCCGGAAGAAATCGACTCTTGCCAATCGAACCCTCCTGCGCTATTATTAGGTTGTAAATTCACTCTCCCCGAAAGTGAATTTCGATGAACGAATTCAGGAGGTTGCTTCTGTGAACAAACGAACCTTGAGATCGACATACACGGACTATCCGACGAGAACAGGCTACGATCAAATGAATGTCTCGCGGCCGGCCCCTCAACGGCCGCGTAAGCGCGTTCCGCCGGAACAGACGCACGCCGAGAACTACTACTATCGCAAGCAAATGGAAAATCGGACGCCGATGGCCGTCGTTCTCAACGATGGGGAGACGGTATTTGGGACCATCGAGTGGTACGACAAGAACTGCATAAAGATCCATCGGACCGATGAGCCCAATCTCCTCATTTTCAAGCACAGCATCAAATATCTCTATAAGCAGGAACAGAAGGTCGAAATGCTGCCGGTTGAAGAGGAAGTGGAAGAGATAGAAGACGTGGAAGAGGCGCTCGATGAAGAGGAGGTCGAAGAAGAGGTAGACGAGGACGA
>RFHM01000446.1 GCA_003696865.1 Acidobacteriota bacterium
GATTACACACCGGTAGGTAACGCGTTACCCACAACAACTGCCAGATGCGGCCACGTACAGGCAAAGTTGCATCAAGATGCCATCTTATGCTCCATCGATGCGATTCTTCATGGTGGGTTCAGAGCATAGGGCGGATCCAGCAAGGTCATCGTGTGCGACCAAGGGGTGATCGACTCCGCCTGGTGGATGGGTCAAGATATCGAGTCAATTCCTCTCGTCCCTTTGACCGGGGAGGCGGCCGTATGTTAGGATGAATCGCGAGTCATCGCGGAGAGAGGCTCGATGGACGTCAGCAAAGGGGCTCCTTCATCGACACGAAATATGCGAAGGGAGGAGTTTCTGGCCTTCCCAGAAGGTCCACCCGATTATGAGTTTGAACAGGGGGAAGCGATTCGCGTGGTGAAACCGCACTCTCGGCACCAGAAGATGCTCATGCGATTGAGCGCCATCCTCGATCAATACGTGAGCGATCAGAATCTGGGGGCCGTCTGGATTCAAATCGATGTCTTCCTCGGCGAAGATCGCATCTACGCGCCGGACATCGTCTATTTGGCTCGCGAGCACGCCGATCGTCACGATGAAGAGACGGGCAAGATTCATGGCGCTCCCGATCTCGTCGTGGAAGTCATCTCGCCACACACGGTGGCCAGAGATCGGGTGACCAAGTTCAGAGCCTACCTTGCTGCCGGCGTTCCGTTCTACTGGCTGGCCGATCCCAATGCGCTCACCCTGGAAGAGTTCGTCGCTCAACCCGATGGATACCTTTGTACCACCAGTGCGGCCGCCGGAGAGACGTTCCGACCAACCTGCTTCCCGGGATTAGAAATCGACCTTCAGAAGCTCCTCTCCTGATTGACGGTGAACGCCTCATGCGCAGCCCGTTCCGGTCATGGGAGAGCGGGATCATCTCTGAGAGAGGAGTCAGGTGCGGGCCGGAAGATGCAACCCTGATCAGAAGTGATGATGCTGCGTCGGTCGATCCAAGAGGTCATTGCTGCTCGGCCATCCTCTCCTTCACTCGCCCATCGCTGCCGCTTCCAATTGTTCGGCGGGAATGTCGAAATTGGCATAGACGTGCTGGACATCGTCGTGCTCTTCCAGGGCCTCCCATAATTTGAGCATCGTTTCGGCGTCTTTGCCCTCCAGTTTGACGAAGGATTTCGGGAGCTTGGTGATCGCCGCCGTCACCGGTTCTAACCCCGCGGCTTTGACCTTCTCCAGAACGGCCTCAAAATTCTCCGGCGAGGTGATGACCTCGTAATTGTCTTCGTCCTCGCGCACATCTTCGGCTCCGGCTTCGATAGCCACATCGTAGATCTGCTCTTCGGAGACGGAGGATTTACTGAACGTGAGGTAGCCTTTCGTTTCGAACATCCAGGCGACACAACCGGTTTCGCCCAAGCTGCCGTTGTACTTGGAGAAAATATGGCGAATTTCCGAGACGGTTCGCGTCTTGTTATCGGTGACCGCTTCGACCAATACGGCCACGCCGCCGGGCCCGTATCCTTCGTAGAAGACCTCTTCCAGGCGCGCGCCTTCGAGCTTCCCCGTGCCCCGATCGATGGCCCGTTGGATGGTGTCCTGGGGCATGTTGGCGGCTTTGGCGTCGGCAATAGCTTTGCGAAGGCGAGGATTGGTCTCCGGATCGCCCCCCGCTCGCGCCGCAACGGTGATCTCACGAATGAGCTTATTGAACAGTTTGCCCCGCTTGGCATCGGCCGCGCTCTTCTTATGTCGAATTTGATGCCATTTCGAATGTCCGGACATGATTCAATCCCTTTCTCAAGATAACGTTCGCAGGAGTACTATACCACTTCTGTTCGTGGGTTCGCAAATTCACCCTCATCGGCCCTGAGAAGCGCCTCTCAGGTAATGAAAGATCGCCATCCCCGCTCCAGGAGCGGATCTCCCGCCGGCCAGACTCGATGTCACCGCGATCTTCCCTGCTCGGCTCGTTCGATCTTGGCCCAGGTATCTCGAAGGGGGACCGTCCGGTTGAACACGAGTCGTCCTAGAGCGGAGTCGGGGTCCACACAGAAGTAGCCCAGTCGCTCAAACTGATAACGGTCGCCCGGCGAGGCTGCCGCCAGGCTCGGTTCGACGCGACAGGAGGTCAGGACTTCCAGCGATTTCGGATTCACGTAATCTAACCAATCTTTGCCTTCCTCGACCTCGTTGGGATTCTCCTTGATGAACAGTCGATCGTAAAGGCGAACTTCGGCCGGGAGCGCGTGCGCCGCCGACACCCAGTGAATCGTGCCTTTGACCTTCCGTCCCGGCGGTGGCGGACCGGTTCCCGTCTCCGAATCATAGGTGCACCGCAGCTCGACGATTTCTCCGGTATGTTCGTCTTTGATCACATCGACGCATTTGATGATATAGGCGTAGCGCAATCGGACCTCCCGACCGGGCGCGAGACGGAAGAACCTCTTCGGCGGATCCTCGCGGAAATCGTCTCGTTCGATGTACAACACGCGGGAGAAGGGTACCTTGCGCGTCCCCATGCCGGGGTCCTCGGGGTTATTCACTGCTTCCAGCTCCTCGACGCGATCTTCGGGATAATTGACGAGGACGACTCGGAGAGGTCGAAGCACGGCCATCGCTCGCGGGGCGCGCCGATTGAGATCTTCCCGAAGACAATGCTCGAGCAGAGCGATGTCCACGAGATTCTCCTTCTTGGCCACCCCGATACGTTCGCAAAAGTCGCGAATCGCTTCCGGCGTATAGCCGCGGCGTCGTAATCCCGAGATGGTCGGCATCCGCGGATCATCCCAGCCGTTGACGATCCCTCGTTCCACCAATTCCAGCAGCTTTCGCTTGCTCAAAACCGTATAGCTCAGGTTGAGTCGGGCGAATTCGATCTGCTGCGGGTGGTAGAGACCGAGTTGATCGAGAATCCAGTCATAGAGGGCGCGATTGTTCTCGAACTCCAGCGTACAGAGCGAGTGGGTGATGCCTTCGATGGAATCCGAGATGCAGTGCGCGAAGTCGTACATCGGATAGATGCACCACTTGGTCCCCGTCCGATGGTGAGGCACATGTCGAATACGGTAGAGGATGGGATCTCGCATGACGATGTTGGGGGACGCCATGTCGATCTTGGCGCGGAGAACGTGCTCGCCTTCATTGAATTCTCCGGCGCGCATCCGCTCGAACAGCTCCAGATTCTCTTCCACCGAGCGATTCCGGTAGGGACTCTCTTTTCCCGGCTCGGTCAGGGTGCCCCGGTATTGTCGAATCTCCTCGGGGCTCAGGCTGTCGACGTAGGCCTTTCCCGCTTTGATGAGCTGGACGGCGTACTCGTAGAGCTGATCGAAGTAGTCCGAAGCGTAGAACTCCCGATCTCCCCAATCGAATCCCAACCAGCGAATGTCCCGTTTGATCGATTCCACGTACTCGACGTCTTCTTTGGTGGGATTGGTGTCATCGAATCGGAGGTTACAGAGTCCCCCATACTCCTCGGCCACGCCGAAATTGAGGCAGATGGACTTGGCGTGTCCGATGTGGAGGTAGCCGTTGGGCTCTGGCGGGAATCGCGTATGAACGCGCCCGCCGTACTTGTTGGTTCTCAAGTCCTCCTCGATGATCTGGCGAATGAAGTCTGTCGCGGGAGTTTCCGCCATCTTGGTCATGTCATTCCGTTTCTTCCTTCTGTCCGACATCATCTATTCATGGTAGCACATTCTGACCGGCTGTTCAGCGATCGCCGATCGATTTCCATCTCTGCCCCGGTGCCCGTCAGCGAGTCGTGCCAGAGAGTGGGATGACGATGTCGGCGGGCTCGTCCCTTGGCACACTGAGTGACGATTCTTTCCTCTGGTCCTTCCGCGGGCGCGAGGCAAAGAGTTCGCCGGGGAGCGCACACACGATTGGGGGCATCCTTGGGTCCCCACCGTTTCATGAGGTTTCGGTCTGGGCCTCATCGACCCAATCGACGGCGCGGCGCAAACGCTGGACGGTTCGTTCCCGACCAATGGCGACGATGACGTCGAAGATGCCCGGTGTGACAGCACTTCCGGTGAGCGCCGTCCGGACGGCGTTGATGAGGAGGCCGGCTTTCACGCCTCGCTCCGCGGCCAGCTCCCTGAGTGCGCGTTCGGTCGTCTCCAGCGTGAATGGATGCAGTCGCTCGAAGCGCCGAGCCAATTCGGGGAGGAGTTCTCGCAACTCGGGATGGCGAAGATTTTTCATCGCCTTGGGTTCGATGGGATAGTCATCCGAGAGGTATGGCCGGCCCGCCTCGACGAAATACTTCAGCGTGCGGGCGCGGACTTTGAGCAGATCGATGAGATGGAGGAACCAGGCGCGTTTTTCGTCCGCTAACTCGTCTCGCCAGAGGTCGGCTTTTTTCAATTCCTCTCGGACGAGCGGCTCGAGCTGTTCGGCGGACATCGCCCGCAGGTATTGTCCGTTCATCCACAGTGCCTTGTCGAAGTCGAATACGGCGTTGGACTTGCTGATGGCCTCCAACGAGAAGCGCTCGATGAGTTCTTCGGTGGAGAATATTTCCTGCTTGGTGTCGCCCGGCGACCAACCGAGGAGGGCCAGAAAATTCCTCAGCGCGGCGGGCACGAAGCCCATCTCCCGATAAGCTGTCACGCTGGTCGCCCCGTGGCGCTTGGAGAGTCGAGATCGATCCGGTCCCAGGATGAGCGGGAGATGAGCAAAGACGGGAAGGTCCAGGCCAAAGGCGCGATAGAGGAGAACCTGTTTGGGCGTATTGGAGAGGTGATCGGCTCCGCGAATGATGTGGCTGATCCCCATGTCGGCGTCATCCACGACGACGCTCAAGTGATACGTAGGGTGTCCATCAGAGCGGAGCAACACGAAATCCTCGATATCTTGATGGTGAACTTCAATGCGCCCGTAGACGCGATCCTCAAAGACCGTGCTCCCATCCAGAGGGACCTTGAAGCGAATGGCCCGGGGCACGCCGGCTTGGAGTTTCGCCCTCACCACCTCCTGGGGAAGGGAGCGGCAACTCCGATCGTATTGCCAGCGACTGGGGTCCTCGCCGGCGCGTTGCCGTTTGGCGGCCAACTCTTCGGGCGAGCAAAAACAGTAGTAGGCATCGCCGGATTGGACGAGGGCTTGGGCCCGCTGGCGGTAGAGCGCCAGCCGTTGCGATTGAAAATAAGGGCCTTCATCCCAGTACAACTCCAACCATCGCAGCCCGTCCAGGATTCCCTCGACCATATCCTCGGAAGACCGCTCGACGTCGGTATCTTCAATCCGCAAGATGAACGTTCCACGATGCTTGCGGGCAAACAGCCAATTGAACAATGCTGTCCTCGCTCCTCCGACATGCAGATAGCCGGTAGGAGAAGGGGCGAACCGAACGCGGATCTCTGCCGTTTTCATCTGGGAGTCAGGAGTCGAAGTCGTGAACCGATTGGTGACATCCGAACGATCGGCTTGAACCGTTGATGGACGTCTCTCGATCACAGGATGGGGCTGGCGGAGGGGGTGGGATTCGAACCCACGGAGGGCTTTTACACCCTCAACGGTTTAGCAAACCGCCCGATTCGACCGCTCTCGCACCCCTCCGTAAGCCGCCGTTGTCCAAACATCGCCTCAGCGCCTGATGCCGCGCATTCTTCATACC
>RFHM01000447.1 GCA_003696865.1 Acidobacteriota bacterium
GCTTCGCCGAGGCCAAGCGCCTGTGCAAGCCCGATGGCATCCACGCTGTGATGTTCGCCCATCAATCCACCGAAGCCTGGACCGCGCTCATCAATGCGCTCTTCGAAGCGGGCTTGACGGTCACAGCAACTTATCCGATTGACACAGAGCGCGGTAACCGAATGGTTGCTCTTGATGCTTCAGCCCTGGAATCCTCCATCACCGTCATCTGCCGTCCCCGAGAGGCCGGTGCGGCGGCCTCGTTCCGTCAGGTGCGCCAGGAGATCGAGCGAGTCGTGGCTGAAAGCGTCCATCGCTTCTTCGAGTATGGCCTTCGTGGCGCAGACCTGATTGTCGCTTGCTACGGCCCGGCGGTGGGCGTCTTCGGGCGTTACGAGCGGGTCGAGCGCGCCGATGGCACGCCGGTGAAAGTCCCCGAGTTGCTGGAACTGGTCAAAGAAGCGGCGCTTCGAGCCATCGCCGGTGAGTTTCAGGGCGACACCCTCTCCCGGCTCTACTTCGTCTGGGCTAGTCTGTACGGTGTCAGCGAGCAAGCCTGGGATGATGCGCGCATTCTGGTGCAAATCGGCGGCGACAGTGAAGACGCGATGGACGTAGCCCGACGGCACGGATTATTCGTGGTGAATGGTGCCAAGTGCCGGTTGGCACTCATCAAAGATCGCGCCGAGCGTCGGCACATCGGTGAGGATGCAGGTGCACCGTTGATCGACCAACTCCACCGCGCTATGCTCCTTTGGAAAGAGGAGCGGCGAGCTGACCTGGTGCGCTACCTCAGCGACCACGATCTTCTCGACCACGTTCCTTTCTGGAAATTGGCTCAAGCGCTCTTTGAAGTACTCCCCCGTGGTGGGGAAGATCGTAAACTGATCAGCGCGCTCTTGAGCGAGCGGGAGGCGCTGCGCTTGGAAGCCAAACGAAAAGCCGACGAGAAGCCGGGATTATTTCAATAACCACGAAGAACACAAAGAGACACTAAGAGAATCCTCTGTGTTTCTTAGTGCGCTTCGTGGTTCAATGGAGGAAGACGGCTAATGAACTCGGAAGAAGTGGCCAGAAACATCGTGGATGCCGCGATCAAAGTGCACCGCGCGCTGGGACCGGGCTTGCTGGAGTCGGCTTATCAGCGGTGTCTGGCATACGAGCTACGCAAGCGCGGGTTGCATGTCCGATGCGAAGTCGTATTGCCGATCATCTATGACGGTCAGCACATCGATGCGGGGTACCGGATCGATATGCTCGTAGAAGATTGCATTATCGTTGAAAATAAAGCCGTTGAGCGGATGTTGCCTGTTCATGAGGCTCAACTGCTCACATATATGAAACTGCGTCACATTCGATTAGGTTTTTTGCTCAATTGGAATGTAAGATTAATGAAAGATGGCATCAAGCGCATGGTGTTATAGATTTTTACCGCAGAGGGCACAAAGAGGCACAAAGAAATAAGCCTTGGTGTCACTTTGTGTACTTTGTGGTGGAAGAAGGAGCCCGACATGGAATTCAAACCGTGGTTTGATGTAGCGACGCCACACGAAGACATTCGCCAAGGACGATTGAGCGAGGCCGTCTTCGCCGCCGACCTCTGGGCCGTAGTTCAGGGGACAGCCCCAGCCGTGTACCTCGATCCAGAAGCGTTCTTTGCCAAGACCTACCTGACACAGGGACTGACCAACGTCCTCAAGAAAGTCGCTCGCGCGCTTTCGGGCGATGCCGATGCCGGCGATCGTATCTTGACTCTCCAGACGGCGTTCGGTGGCGGAAAAACACACATCCTCATCGCCCTCTGGCACCTGGCCAAACACGTCGAGACGCTCCGCCGCTCGCCGGCCTGCGAAGATCTCAGACGCGCGCTCGATGGATTGCCGCAACAAGTCAAGAGCGTCGCTGTGTTCACCAACAAGACATGCGATGCGATACAGGGTCGACAGACGCCCGAAGGGGTGCACACGCGCACGCTATGGGGTGAGTTGGCATTACAATTAGGCGGTGTGGATCTCTATCGAAAGATCGAGGCCAATGATCAGGCGCGCACGGTTCCGCAAGGGCTGTTTGCTGAACTGCTTGAACGGATCGCACCGTGCCTCATTCTGCTCGACGAAGTCGCCGATTACTGCGTTGGTGCCTCTGCGGTGGAGGTGGGAGCGACGACGCTGGCCGACCAGACGATTTCCTTTGCTCAGCAACTGACCGAAGCTGTGCAGCAAACAAAAGGCGTGGCGGTGGTAGCGACTTTACCGGCCAGTCACCTGGAGGTGGCCAGCTCGGAGAAGGGACAGGAGATCCTGGAACGGCTGGAAAAACGTTTTGGCCGCATGAGTGCTGACATCAAACCGGTCGCCGATGAGGAGATCTTCGAGGTCGTGCGACGTCGGTTGTTTGAATCCATCGGTGATCCGGCCGAGCACGCAAAAGTAGCCAATGCTTACATGAAGATGTATGAGCAGCATAAGAGCGATGTTCCACCCGAAGCAACGCGAGGTACATATAAACAGCGCATCCTGGCGGCGTATCCTTTCCATCCCATGCTCATTGATGCGTTCTATTTGCGGTGGGGGAGTCATCATGATTTCCAGCGAACGCGGGGCATCCTGCGAGTTCTGGCCAGCATCGTCGGGGACTTATGGCAGCGACGACATACCGAAACTCAATCACAACCACTCATTCAGCCCTGTCACTTACGTTGGACGATTGATGCTCTGCACGCTCAGCTCACCCGGTTGTGGGGCGCGGCTTATGAATCGGTGGTAGCCGCCGACGTGATCGGGGAGAAAGCCAATGCCGTACTTTTGGATGAGGAGCGAGGCGGAGATTATACGGCGGAAAAAATCGCGCAGGGACTGGCAGCCGCCATCCTGCTCGGTTCATTTGGTGGAGAGGGCGAACGCGTGGGGTTCAGTACGAAAGACTTGCGCCTCGCCGTTGGACGACCCACCCTCAACTGGGGATACACCGATGGAGCACTCATGCTGCTTGACGAACGATCGTTTTATCTGCATACGGGGAGTGCCGGAAGTCTGGGCAAGCGATATTGGTTCGGCACTAAGCCGAGATTGACCAAACTCATCGTGCAATATCGCGGGCAATTCGCCTCCGAGAATTTCGACGCGGAGATTCTGGAGCTGCTTCAGAGTGACGTACAACGATCACACCGCGGATTGGCGACCTGGCGCGTACTCGTCAATCCGAGCTCGGATCTACCCGAACAGCGATCATTGACGCTGCTCATCATGCCACCCGAATGCGCTTATAGTGAGGAGAATGGCCAGGGACGGCTGATGACTTCGGATGTCGAGCAACGGCTTCTGGATCTCAGTCTGAAGTGCGGTCGCCGAGATCGGCTCTACCGGAATACGCTCCTTTTCTTGCTTCCATCACCACGAGGATTATCGCGACTGAGGGCGGCCTTGCGCGAAGCGGCGGCGCTCGAAGCGCTGGCCCGTGA
>RFHM01000080.1 GCA_003696865.1 Acidobacteriota bacterium
CGCGTTCATGGCATGACGGCCAACGCCGTCACCTCGGTCTCTCTGGATCCGCTCCTCGTTCTGGTGTGTATCGATCATCGCGCCCACACGCTGGCGCTCCTCCAGCAGCGGAAGCAGTTCGGCATCAACATCCTCACCGAGGAGCAAGAAACACTCTCCCGTTACTACGCGCGACCCGATCGGGACCATCAAGGCGCTCTTCGCCTGGGCGTCCGCTATCGGTACACCCAGCGGGGCACGCCGATGTTGGAGGAATGCCTGGCCTGGCTGGACTGCCGGGTGGTGGCCACTCACGAAGCGGGCGACCACACGATCTTCATTGGCCAGGTGGAAGAGCTTTTCGTTGGGGAAGGACGGCCATTGCTGTTTTACGGAGGGCGGTATCGGCGATTGGACGCCGACGTCTCGTGAAGAGGTCGATCGCTGGACAGCGCCTCCGTGGATTCACCGTCTGGAGAGCGCCAGATGGTGGAACGGAGGCTCACGGATAGTTCTCTCTGGAAGGAGCGATAATCCGTTCATGGCCGAGGGAAGGACACCTCCGCCGAGCGCTCTTGGCTACATATTTCAGAGACGAGTCCTCAAGCGCAATCTCCTGGTGGCGCTGGTCGTCGGCTGTCTCCTCACCGTGGCCAATCAGTTCGACGTCATCTTGAGCGAGCCGTTCACCATGCGGCTGGGAGTGAAGATCTTCTTCAACTTCCTCATTCCTTTCACCGTGTCGTCGGTGAGCGCGGCGATCAACCGGACGGCATGAAACCATCTTTCAGGAGGATTGATGTATGAGATTCGGCATCTACGTGGAAATGCAAACACCCCCGGGGAAATCCCACTATGACATGACGTGGGAGATCTTTCATCAAATCGTCCATGCCGATCAGGTCGGATTCGATGTCTACTCGGTGATCGATCACCACTTCTTCCAGAAGTTTTCCATCTCCGCCAATCCGCTGGCCCTGTTCACGGCGGCGGCACAGCGCACGCGGCGGATTCGCTTCCGCACGGCGCTCCATACGCTGCCCCTGGAGAATCCCATGCGGTTGGCCGGGCGTATCGCCATGGCCGATATCCTCACCAACGGCCGGCTGGAATGCGGATTGGGGCGAGGTCACGCCTGGTTATTCGATCCCTGCAACGTCCCTCTGGAGGAGAGTCGTCCGCGATACAATGAGGCCATTGAGATCCTGGTGCGCGCCTGGACCGAAGAGAAGTTCTCTTTCCAGGGAGAGTACTACAACGTCAAAGACGTCTCGGTCGTCCCCAAACCACTGCAAAAGCCCCATCCCCCCCTGTATACCGGCGGGACGAGCGATGTGACCTATCAAATGGCCGGCGAGCGCGGATGGGGCATCTTCGTCCCTCCGCTGTTGCCCTGGAGCGCCCTGGAAGGCCCATTGAACATTTACAAGAAGGCTTGTGCCGAACACGGGCATGAACCGAACGTCGTCTACATCCGTCCGGTGTATCTGGACGACGACGAGGATCAGGTGAGGAAGGATGTCGAGCAAGCCCTCTACAACTTCCTGGCGTTCAACGCCTCGCCGATCGAGAGCTTGCAGGGCGAAGAGAAGAAAGCGGAGCTGCGCGCCAAAGGGTACGGCTTCTATGCCAGTGGCGCCCTGGAGTCGCTCACCAAGCTCACCTATGACGAGATCGTGCAACAGGAGATCGCCTTTGTGGGAACGCCGGAGAAGGTGGTGGAACAGATCAAAAACCTCCAGGCCAAGGGAGGCATTGCCGAATTGGCTATCGTGGCCAACTTCGGCGGCATCGAGCATTGGAAGTCGATCAAGACGCAACAGTTGTTCGCCCAACGCGTGATGCCCGCGTTCCGGTGAACGGGGAACAATCCGGGACATCGAGACGAGATCGCCGCGGGCGGCCCTTCAACCAATGCTTGACATTCATATGCCATTCGTGGGATGATGGGCTCGGGTGATGTGGCCGAGTCCGTGAGGAGGAGCGCGCCGGCGGGATATGATCCTCACATCCCACCGAGGGCGAAGGAGGCGCGTTATGGCCATCCAGCACGCATCGCACCACTCATCGATGACCGGTCAATGGATTCCGAGCACGTGCGGAATGTGCCTGCATGGTTGTGGAATCAGAGTGCAGGTCGTCGACGGCGTCGCCGTCAAGATCGAGGGCGATCCGACCAATCCGGATAATCTCGGCAAATTGTGTCCCAAAGGGAATGCCGGGTTGTCTCGCCTCTACGATCCCACGCGCATTCTCAAACCGATGAAGCGGACCAATCCGGCGAAGGGACCGGGGATCGATCCTGGTTGGGTGGAGATCGAATGGGAAGAGGCCTATGAGATCGTCGCCCGCGAATTGGGGCGCGTGCGCCGGGATGATCCGCGCAAGTTGCTCTGCGCCATCGGCGATTTTCAGCGCATCATTCTCTGGGGCTGGCCGGCCGTCTTCGGATCGCCCAATTTCTTCACCTCGCTGGGCAATTATTGTGGCGGATCGTATCATCCGGTCAACGGCATGGTGGATGGATCGTTTGCCGCCATCAACGACTATGCGTATTGCAATTACTGGATTCAGCTCGGGTCGGGCGATGGCTTCTCGTCCCATCTCCACGTCTCGGGCAGCACCAAGCGGATGGCCGATGCGCGGATGCGGGGGATGAAAGTCGTCGTCGTCGATCCACGGTGTTCTCCGGCGGCGGCCAAAGCCGACGAATGGATTCCCATCGTTCCGGGCACCGATCGCGCCTTCGTGCTGGGCATGGCTCATGTCCTGGTCCATGAATTGCGCCGCTATGACCGTCAGTTCCTCCGCGAGCATACCAATGCGCCTTACCTGGTGGGAGAAGACGGTTTCTTCTGGCGAGATGAGCGCGGGCGGGCGCAGGTGTGGGACTTGAGGGTGGATGCTCCCCGACCGTGGAATGACGTTCCTCGCGAAGCCATGGCTCTGGAGGGGACGTTCCAGGTTGACGGTCACCGCCTGCGTACCGGATTCCAGGTGTGGAAAGACATCCTGGTCGATCACACGCCGGAACGCATGGCCGAGATCTCCACCGTCCCGGCGTCGACCATTCGTCGTCTGGCTCGCGAATTTGTGGGCGCCGCCCAGATTGGAGCGACCATCGAGATCGAAGGCAAGGTGTACCCGTTTCGACCCGCGGCGCTCAACTACTATCGCGGCGCTCAATCCCACGCCAATGGTCTGCTCGATAACATGACCTACAAGCTGTTCAACATGCTGGTCGGCAACATCGATGTCCCCGGCGGGCATCTGGGCGTTCCTCTCGATCATCGCGGATTCTTCATCAGTCCGGGAGAGGATGGCATGATCAAGCCCGAGCCGCATCAGCTTCATCCCATCCCCCCCTTCAAGTATCCTCCGGACTCCACGCATCTGATGGAATGGTTTCCCATTGGCTTCGATGCCGGGCAATTGAATGCCGAGACGCTGCTCGAGCCCGAGCGCTTCGGGCTGGACTATCAGCCCGAAGTCTTGCTGCTCTACCACTCCAATCCGCTGTGGAACATGCCGGAGACGGACAAGATCGAGCAGATCATGCGCCGGATGAAATTCATCGTGGCCATCGACATCCACCTCACCGAGTCGACGCAGTGGGCCGATGTGTTCCTGCCCGATCGGACCTATCTGGAATCCACGTTGCTCAATTGCCTCGAACCTCCGGTAGTGACCGGTCATTCCCTTCGGCAACCGGTCGTGGAGCCGTTGGGAGATACGCGCGATGCTTATGAGATCTTGACCGAGTTGGCCGAACGTCTGGGCTTCCTCGACGATTGGAATGACCTGCTGAACGTCGTGTGCGGCTTCGTGGCCAATACCACGTACATGCTGGATCCCGACCGGCGCTATACGGTCGAGGAACTCTGGGATCGGTTCGCGCGTAGCGTGTATGGAGACGACCGCGGCCTGGAGTGGTTCAAACGGCACGGTCACGCGGTGCGCTACCGCACGCCCGAGGAAACCTACATGCCCTACGGCGATTTGCGCATCCCCTTCTATTTCGAGTACGTCAAGCGCGTCGGAGCACAATTGCGTCAGCAGATGGAGGCGGCGGGCATCACCGACTGGCGCTTCGATAACTACGTCCCCCTCCCGTTCTGGAAGAATTCTCCGGTCATCGAGGATGGCGAGCGCGGATACGATTTTTACGCCATCACGTTCAAAGAAGCCCTGCACACCTTCGCCGATACGGTCGTCATGCCCTGGCTGACCGAAGTGAGCGAGAAAGATCCGGTTCACCAGGGGATCTTGATCAACAGGGCGACGGCCGAGCGCTTGGGCATCGAGACCGGTCAGCGCATCCGTCTCGTCTCGCCCGCCGGACGTATCGAAGGGAGAGCCCAGGTGGTCGAGGGTATTCATCCTCAGGTCGTAGGCGTCAGCAATGCCATCACCCGCGAATATGTGACCAATCCCACTGTGCGCGTCAAGGGCGCTCACTTCAATCGGCTGTTGACCGGCTCGATGCGCTATACCGATAGCGCCACCGGGGGACTGGAATCCACCGCGCGCGTGCGCATCGAGGTCATCGATTGACCGGTGGAAGGAGGGGAGGAATATGCCCAAGATCCACGTGGCGGCTATAGGAATGGCTCGAAAATTGGTGGGATTCAGTCAGCGAACCATCGACTTCTCGGGGGAGACGGTCGCCGACTTGCTGCGGGCGCTCAACACCGTCGATGGTCGCACGTTGTATGCCAATCTGGTCTGCGAAGGGAAGCTTCGTGGAGACTATGCCATCCTGGTCAATGGGATGAGCTTGACCGCCGAGCAATTGGAAACGCGGTTGGAGGGAGGCGACGAGGTCGTCACCATGGCCATCTTGCGTCACTTGCACGGCGGGTGAGTGCCGTCAGCACCAGAGAGGGACACGCTCATGCCGAGATGGGGAATGGTCATCGATTTGAAGCGATGCGTCGGTTGCAATGCCTGTACGATCGCCTGTAAACAAGAGCATGGGACGCCACCGGACATTCATTTTGCCCGCGTGGTCACTCGCGAGGTGGGAACCTATCCTCACGCCAAACGCACATTCTTGCCTTTGCTCTGCAATCACTGCGAGGATGCGCCTTGCGAGCGAGTATGTCCAACCGGCGCGACCTATATTCGGCCCGATGGCATCGTCATGGTCGATGCGGACAAGTGTATCGGGTGTCGCGCCTGCGCCGTCGCTTGTCCATATCTCAACCGGCATTTCATCGAGCCGGGACTCCTGCAAGCCGGATACGGCGGCAACGGCGATTTGACGCCATTCGAGAGCCTGAAATTCGCCGCATTCCAGGAAGGCACCATGACCAAGTGTACGTTCTGCGCCCACCGCGTCGATCAAGGGTTGGAACCGGCCTGCGTAGTGACCTGCCCGACCGAAGCCAGAATCTTCGGCGATCTGGATGATCCCGATGGTCGGTTATCCAGACTCATCGAGGAGCGGAAGGGCTGGACGCTCCTGCCCGAATGCGGCACGAAACCTTGCGTCTATTATCTCGATGAGTAGGAGTGTTGCCCTTCGGGCCGGTTGGGGCTTGGACAAACGGCCCGTTCTATAGAGCATAAGGAGGACCGAGATGCAGGCTCATGCTTCGATTCCCATTGCCGAGCACCGATTTCAGTTCGGATATTATCGACAGGTCTGGTGGGGATGGTTGATCGGCTCGGCCTTCTTCTTCGGCGAAGTGGGGGCGGGACTGTTTCTCGTCTCGCTGTGGACTGGCGACCTCGTCGGCATGACGCTCGGCTACGCGATCGTGATGGTGGGCAAGAACGGAGCCCATCTCTTGTATCTCGGGCGCCCGGCGCGCTTCTGGCGAGCGGCCAGGCGACCGGATCGTTCCTGGATCGCGCGGGGCATTTGGGCTACCGGCATTTTCGGAGCGAGCGGGTTCCTCTGGCTCCTCTCCCAGTGGGGGGACTACCGATTATGGACAGGTGGGCCGGCGACGATCATCTTCTGGATGGCCGCGCTCTCGGCGCTCTTCATCATGTTTTACGACGGCTTCGTCATGAGCGCCTCTCCATCCATCCCTTTCTGGCACATTGGTCTGTTGCCGTTGCTCTGTCTGACGTATGCGGCGCTCGGTGGCGTGACGCTCTCGCTCACCGTGGGCGAGTTGCTCGGGCGCGCCGACGCGACGCACCAGTCGGCGCTCATGTGGGGCGAGTCGCTGTTGTTGGTGATCAATCTGCTTCTGCTCGCCGTCTATCTCTGGTTGATGTGGCATCGAAACGAGACGGCGCGAGAGACCGTGCGATTATTGCTCCAGGGCCGCTATGCTCGTTTCTTCGTGGGACTGGTTGTATTGGTCGGCTTGATCGCCACGCTCCTGTTATCATTGGCCCACACCCAATTGGCCGTGCGGTGGTTGATGATCGTGATCGCCGCTTGTGAGCTCACCGGGGATTTCACTCTCCTCATGGTGCTCCTCAAGTCCGGCCTCTACGCGCCGCAGGCGGCCCCTGTGTTTCTCCCGTCCAGAAATCGGCGACGCTCCTGAGCGATTCCCTCCTCGGGGGAACGTATTCACTCGATCGCCTCCATGAGCACGGGGACGAGAGAGCGAACGTCTCCCGGGGAGCGAGAGTCGATATCCTCTGAACATGGTTTGGGGGGAAGAGATGGCCAGCAACTCTGAGACACTGGCACACGCAAGCCTTCGCTCGGGCGATGGGACATTCGCTGCCTGGAGTGCCCGACGATTGTTGATCATTGGAGGTATCGGGCTCATCGCCCTGGGGATGATTTTCGGCGACATTTTCGCCGTGTTCATCTTGCATCAGAATGCCGCTCGCATCAGTGAAGCCTTGCTGGCGGCGACCCACGCCATCGGCACTCAAGACGCTCATGGCGTCCTCGACCACTTCTCGGCGATCGGTCGATTCCTGGAGCATCGCGGCACCAAGGTCGATACTCATGCTCACATGATCGCCTTCGGATATCTGGCGCTGCTGCTGGCGCTCATACAGCCGTATGTGGCGCTGGATGAGCGTCGCAAAAAACAGATGGCCATGTTATTTTTGATTGGGGCCATCGTTTTGCCCGTCTCGGTGTTCCTCATCTACTATGTGGGATTGGCCTATAGTCCTTTGGAGACGATCGGTTGGGCGAGTATTCTTGCCGATTTCGGTGGTCTGCTCGTCATCATCGCTTGTCTGGGCCAGTTCATCGGGCTCTGGCGATATGTTCGCCGACGTCGATTGGGCGAGGCCCGCGCCACCAGTCTCCTGGAGTGGAGTTGGTCGAGCCGCGCGCTATTGGTGGGAGGGACGCTGCTCGTCCTGCTCGGATTCCTTTATGGTGGCTATTATGCCGCCGTCGATCTTTACGCCCATGAGGAGGGCGAGGTGACCACATTGCGAACCATCATCGAGCGGGCGGCGGCCAACGAGACGACCGAAGCCGAGCGGGCGGTCGATGCCTACGGATTGTTGCAGGCCGATCAAGCGGTCAAGATTGCCGCTCACGCTCATATCATCGAATTCGGATTGCTGGCCATGCTGCTGGCCTTCGTTCAACCGTATGTTTTCTTGAGCGAGCGCTGGCGCCGGCGCTGGGTCGTCGTTCTGTTGATCGGATCGGTGGTCTTGCCGGTTTTCGTGTTCCTGGAAATCGAATGGGGATTGGTCGCCGGTGGTATCGCCGATGTTGGCGGCCTGCTGATCATCATCGCCCTGTTGGGCATGTTAGTGGGCGTCCTTCGCCATACCGGGCGTCTGGATGCTGAGGGAGGGGAGGTGCGATGACGCGCTCTCAGAAACTGTTGATCGCATCGGGGCTCGCTCTGGCCATCTGGGGGATGGCGTATGGCCTCTATTATGCGCTGTTCGATGAGCATCAGACGTTGGACCGCATGGGCGCCTCGCTGGCCACGAGTTTCGCCCGAGCCGCCGAGCGGAAGATGCCCGAGGCTCGGGCGGCGTTGCAGACGTATGCCGAGACCAAATTCGAGTATGTGCGGGAAGTGGACGTCCATTCGCACTGGATCGGACTGGCCATGCTGTTGATCGTGCTCGGCGTCGTGTTCGATCATCTCGCTTTTGAGGAACGCCATCGCGTGGTGGTGGCTCTGGGACTCGTCGTCGGGTCCATCGTCTTTCCCCTGGGAGTGATCTTGCAGACGGTCAGTCGGGGCCTCGGCCCTCAGGCCTTGGCTGTGATCGGCTCCGCATTGGTCATCCTCTCGCTCGCCGCCATCACCTTGGGATGGGCGCGGAGGGGAGCGAGATAATCCATCGCCTATCGGCTCACGTCCAGACCGGTAATGGGAGGGGTGATCGGACGTCATCCGGTCTGACCGCGAGTCGCATCTGGAAACTCCCCCGGAATTTTCGAGGAGGAGTGATGCCTATCAAGCGGTATTCTTTCATTCTGATGGGAATTTTCGTCGTGCTCGGCGGGCTGGCCGCAAAACCGGCCTCGGCCCAGGAGCTGGCCACGTTAACGGTGACGGTCGAAGACGAGGCCGGCGCTGTGATCGTCGGCGCTCAGGTCGCACTCATCAATCAAGCCACCGGAGCCCGGCGAACGGCGCAGACCAACGACAGAGGATTGGTCGTCATTTCGGCCATCCCTCCCGGTCGATACCGGCTCACGGTGAGTGCCGAGGGCTTCGCCGAGCAATCGTTGGATGTTCAGCTCACCGTCGGGCAG
>RFHM01000448.1 GCA_003696865.1 Acidobacteriota bacterium
ACCTCATAACGCGCAAATCGGTCCGGGAATGGCTCATCATCGCAGCACATCGAGATGGCGCTCCAATGTACATGAACACAGGCTGCCATCAATCGCGCACTTCTGTAACTCGAACGACCATTCCGCCTTATCGGGCTCGCATTTTGGAAATGAGCCCCTCTCGTTTTCTTGCTGATGGGACGAGAAGACGATTCCCTGTGAGCGAGTTGTCCTGAGATGTCAGAGGGGAGGCGGTGACGGCGTGGTTGATATGTGGGCTCTGGAGAGGGAACGCTCCTCGATATTCGGTGAGTGAATACCCCGCTCAAATATCCAGAATGACCATGGCTCGCCACCCATCCGCGGTACGTTCCACTTGGAAGCGGTGCAACGTGACGGCCTTCACATCCACGAGAAGCTCGTGTTTCCGGGGGTCGATTTCTTCTCCGTAGGCCTCGGCCTGGAGGAGGAAGTGATCGTCTCGTCGATCAATGCGGACCTGGGATACGCGCAACAGGAGCCGCTGGGCATCCTTATAGTAGATCAACTCCTGGAGGAACTCGAACAAGAGCATATCCACGGCGTCGGCTTCGACCTGGATCGTTCGATGTTCACGATGGGCAATGGTGTTCAAGTCTTCCACCATGACATTCATCGTCGCGGCGGCGGCGGCGACGAATAGTTCCTCGAGCGTTGGCCCCCAAGCTTCGAAGGCGACGTCAGCGGTGGCGATGTCGTCCAAGTATCGGTAGGGCATCGGGACTCTTCCTCCATATTGGCGAGTGCGATTGGCCAGATACCGTTCAACCCATGGGCCCAGTCACAGCTCGCAAGCGCGAAGTCGATGCAAAATGGTCTGTTGATCGTCGCTCACGCTCTGACCAATGAAGACGAGTTCGGTCTTCTGAGCAGCGAATTCTTCTAACTCCCATCGTCCAGCCACATAGTTCAACAGATAGCTTCCTTCGGGAAATCGAACGAATCCTTTGGCTCGATAAATCGTCGTCGGCAGCTCGGCGATAGCGTCCTCGAATTTATCCCGGTCCAGGAGCTTTTCGCTGGTGAACGTGAAGGATTGCCAGTCGGTGGCCGCCTGACGGGGAGAGAGCTTCGGCCGCCGGCCGATATCCAGACCGAGGAGCACCTCGATATCGACATCACAACGCACGGTTCTGAAGATGAGCGCTCTGTCGTTGAACGCCCGCACTTGGGCTTCGACGTCCTTCACTTGTTCCGGAGTGACCAGATCGATCTTGTTGATGAGGATGGCATCGGCCGCCTCCAGTTGCGTTCGGGCCGTATAGCCGACAGCGGGGTACTTTATACTGGCATAGGCGTCCACAATACAGATGACGCTATCGAGGCGAACCTGGGGAAGGTTGTCTTCCACTTCGTACACCAGAGCATCGGCCTCGGCGACGCCGGTCGCTTCAACGACGATGAATTCCGGGTGCACCGTATCGATGATCTCGGTCACTGCCGCTTCGAATTCTCCGGTGAGCGAGCAACAGACGCAACCGCCAGCGAGCTCGACGATTTGCACGTTTTCGCCCTGAATGATTTGGCTATCGATGGCGATTTCGCCGAACTCGTTCATGAGCACGGCCAATCGCCGATCGGTCGTTTCCAATATGCGACGAAGCAGCGTCGTCTTGCCGCTGCCCAGCGATCCGGTGATGAGGGCAATGGGCGTTTTGGTCATCGATAGTCGGTTATCGGTCATGGCGAGATTGGCACGAGCCACCCGGTCGAATCCTGATTCGCACTGGTCATCCTTTGATGTTCCCGATAGGGACGAAGCGAACGACTCGTTTGCTGATTCCCGCCAGCTCCGTCGCTTCGATGACGTCATCGATGTTCTTGTAAGCGGGACCGGCTTCTTCGGCGAGTCCGGAGTAGGAGACGCTCCGCACATAGATGCCGCGAGCTTCCATCTCTTTCTGAAGCTTCTTGCCTTGAAATTGTTTCCGCGCCTTCCGGCGGCTCATGGTTCGACCGCTCCCGTGGGCCGTGGTATAGAACGTCTGGTCGCCACTGGGAATGCCGGCGAGCAGATACGATCCCGTTTCCATACTGCCGCCGATGATGACCGGCTGGCCGGTCTCTCGATAAATATCGGGAAGTCCCTCCATGCCCGGACCGAAGGCGCGCGTCGCTCCTTTTCGATGGACGAGGACATCGCGCACTTCGCCGTCGACGACGTGTTTCTCCAGTTTGGCCGTATTGTGGGCGACATCGTACACCTGATGCAGCCCGAGGTCGGCGGGATCTTTGTGGAAGACGTCGGAAAACACCTCACGAATGCGATGGAGGATGACCTGCCGGTTGGCGAATGACATGTTGATGCCGCATTTCATGGCCGCGAAATAATCTTGACCCTCGGGCGAGTGGAAGGGAGCACAGGCGAGTTCTCGATCCAGGATCTTGATGCCGTATTTCGCCTCCATGACCTTGAGAAAGACTTGCAGATAATCGGTGGCCACCTGGTGGCCGAAGCCGCGGCTCCCACAATGGAACATGATCACCACCTGGTTAGGGAGTGTGATGCCGAACGCTTCGGCCAGTTGCCGATCGAAAATATTCTCCGGCTTGGCCACTTGGATTTCCAGGTAGTGATTCCCCGACCCCAACGTGCCAATCTGCTTGTATCCGCGCTCTATGGCTTTTTGGCTGATCTTGGATGCATCGGCACCGGCAATACACCCTCCTTCCTCTGTGCGCTCGAGGTCTTCGGGCCATCCATATCCGTTTTTGATGCACCAGCGAGCCCCTTGCTCCACCACTTCGCGGAATTCGTCATGAGAGATTCTCACGAACCCGGTGCTCCCCACCCCGGCGGGAACGCGTTGGAAGAGTTTATCCACCAGCTCTCGCAGATGTGGTTTCACCTCCTCGTAGGTCAGATTGGTGAGGACGAGCCGCATTCCGCAATTGATGTCAAAGCCGATACCGCCGGGCGAGATGACGCCCGTCCGCGCATCCATGGCCGCCACGCCACCGATGGGGAATCCATATCCCCAGTGACCATCGGGCATGCAATAGGCATACTTGAGAATGCCCGGCAACGTGGCCACATTGGTCACCTGGTCGAAGACGCCTTCGTCCATCTCACGGAGAAGCTTTTCCGTGGCATAGATGCGCGCCGGGACGCGCATGCCGGGTTTATGGGTTGGGGGGATCTCCCAAACGGTGTCCGAAATTTTCTTGATATCCCCAGGTATCGCCATGGCTCGGTCACCTCCTCTCCCCAGCCGGGCATGGGGCCTCCCACGTCCGCGGCTGGAGGGCATTCTTCAACCAAACTGGAACGTGATTAAAATAAAATATAATCGCCGGTTGTCATTCCGTCCAGCAGAAGTGATCTCATTTGTAGACGGCGACGTCGGCTTTACGGAGGATCCGCTGGTTGTAGAGGAACCCACGCCTGATGACGCGGGCGATGGCCTGACTTCGACCCCCGGCGACGAGTTCGACGATGTTATGTTCTTCTGGTTGGAAAGGTTCCATGGGGATGGGGACGATGGCCTTCACGCCGGCGGCCTGGAACAGCTCCTTCAGTCGTCGCTCAAGATCGTCATCCTGGCCCGGTGGGGCCACTTGGTGATCGCAGAAATCGACGGCAGCAATGAGTTCTTCGGTCACCAGACGATCGAGCCGTTGCTCAATGTACGCTCGTGGATCGGCGAATTTGTCGATGGCTTCCTTCACCACGCGACCTAGTTCCTCCAGGAAGATCATGCGTCCGGTAGGACTGGCCGAGACCTGAATATGCAAGTCGAGTTCTAATTGTCGATTCTCCAATTGGTCTCGGATATGGATGATCTCCCGGTGCAATCGCCGCGCCCGTTCTATGGCTCGACGGAGTTCATCGGGCTGAACCTCTTGCTCCAAGGGTAGTTCTCGAACGAGGGTCTCCAGGGCCGTGATAATGGCCGCTACGCGTTCGGCGACGTCGTCCAATTCACTGGACGGGGGGAGTTCCTCCTGAAAGAAGCGGTTGAGCGTTTCCCCGGCGCGCTCGATAGTTGCGTCGATGGCCTGCTTCCCCGAGCCTTCCATATGGCCGGCGAAGATGAGCCCTAGCAATCGGGCGTATAATCGATCTTCAGTCGCCGGAGAGGGGGACGTCGAGCGTGAAGCGGCAGAAGAGGATCGGTCGGCGAGTGCCCACTGACGAAGGCGCTCGGCGACATCCTGGAGTTGCTGATGATCTCGTTGGGATTGCTCCCGTTGCCGCTCCAGCTCGTCGGTCTGCTGAGCCAAGGCGCGTTCCAGTTGATCCATGCGGGCACGGAGGGATTGGATCGACTTTTCCAGATCCGCCTGAAGGTCCCGGTTCAGTCGGTCGAGGGAGAGGGCGAGGTCTTCTTGCAACTCCCGAACGGAAGGAGGCTGGGGTTGACTCTGGAGTTTTTGCTCCAACTCGTCTAACCGATCGTTGATCTTATAGACATTGAGAGCGACATCTTCGAGGGCCACGAGCTTCTGCTCGATCTTGAGCAATTCCTTGGTGTGAATCTGGATGGTCCGGGTCAGATCGAGATCGCTGTGCGCCGACTCGCTCGCCGCGCGTTGGAGAAGAGAAAAGTCCTCTCCGGGCGCATCAACCAACGCCGTCTTCTCCGCTCGTCCTGGCCAGAGGGCCGCTCGCCATCGGCGCCACCACCGCCAACGACGCGGTCCGGAGCGTCCCGAGCGTTGAGATCCTTCTCCCAAAGGGACCTCCTGGGCGCGTTCCGATTGTCGAGACAGGCGACGTCGTCGGACATACCGCCCGGCGAATCGAGCGAACATGATCCCCATGAAAACGATCAGTCCAATGAACACGGCGCGCCCCAGGGAGGACCCCAGAACATCGCGGATGAACATCCGAGCAATCGCCGTCAACGAGGACGGTTCCCACCAGATAGGCGTGACCCAAGGTCGTCCGTGTGCTCGAACCCGACCTGCCTCTATCGCCGCCCGGGCCACCTGAGAGGTATCACCGGCCAATGTCGCTTCGCCACTCTCAATGACCATGTTGACGTGACCGGCTTTTTTTGCCGCTTCTCTGAACGCGACCTGGAGGGTGAGTATTTTCTTGAAACCCAGCCATTGCTCGCGGGCCACATCCTGATCTGGTTCCAACGTCGCAATTTCGGCAGACGTCTTCGGCGCCCAGATACGGAGCCCTTCGGGAATGTTGCGGAAACGAATGAACGTCCATCCAATGGGATCGCCACGAATGGACAGTTTTTGTGGCTCGGGATAGGTTCCTTCGCTGGTCAGGAAGTGCAGTCTGGACGGCTCAACGGTGATGAGGTGACGATCCGTCTCCCAGAAGAACTTCACGTAGTGCTCTTCGCCCTGGACAGCGACCCGTCTCTCAGCGGCCAGTTGCAAGGCCTGCTCGGCCGTCGCGGGCTGACGCCCTCCATCGGGGAGTCTGCCGATGAGGTATTGGACGCTCACCGGTGAGATGGCCGTGGCCTCGATCATCAGCGTGAGGGTGAACGATCGTCGGAAGGCATACCACCGCCCGGGCAGAATTTCCCCTTCCTCCTGACCGGTGGAAGGATCACCAATGAGCTCGATGTCCGGGGAGGAGAAATCGAACCTGATGAAGCGCCAGCCTCCCCGACCCACCTGGAATCGGAGCGGGAGTGAAAGGGGGAGTTGACCGGTGAACGAATCGCTCACATCCTGCGTCATGGAACGAGGAGAAGAGATCTCCACCGTCACCGGGAGCGAGGTCGGTTGAGCCATCCCACGAGCGAGAGATCCAACGAGGAGATCGATGAACAGTACCGCTGAGATGATGGCATAACGGCGCTTCATAGGTCTTTCTCTGGAAACGTCAACAGTCCAGCATCCTGACCGGCGCAGCTAAGGGCTCTCACCCCTGACCTCTCTCCACTTATATTCTGACCATATTTAGTGGCCGAGCGCAACCCGAACCGCGGTGAACGAGCGTTCACCGATCAGCCGCGATCAATGCGCTGGGCATCGATCGGACGCTCTTCTTCCAAAGGGCGGAGGGATCGATGATGAAGCGCGGATGGGGACATCAATGCTTCCTGAAGTTTCTCAACCATATGCCGTTGGATCTCTTCGAGTTGCCCTTCCACAGTGCAACCAGCGGCATTGCGATGACCACCACCACCGAAATACTCGGCGATCTTGGCGACGTTGATGGCATCCTTGGAGCGGAGCGAAGCGCGATAGACGTTGGGCCTGATCTCTTTCAGGAAGAGGACGACATCGATATCGGCCACGGCGAGGGGATAATTGGCCAGTCCATCGGCGTCCTCTTCAGTTGCCTGGGCCAAGGCCAACATCTGCTGGGTCACGGCCAGATAAGCGATACGGCCCGTCTGATCGCGTTGCAAAGAGCTGAGGGCCAGCCCCATGAGTTTCAACTTGCTGAACGGTTGTGAGTAATATATGGCGCGGGAGATGCGCGCCGGATTGGCTCCCAGGCGGATGAGCTCGCTGGCCACTTTGAGCGTGCGAGCCGTCGTGTTGGGGAAGTGGAACGAACCGGTGTCGGTCAGCAGAGCCGCATAGATGCACTCGGCGATCTCGGCAGTGACGCGCGCACCCGTGGCTTTACACAGGTTGTAAATCATTTCCCCCACGGCCGAAGCCGTGGAGTCGATCCAGTTAATATCGCCGAAGCGAATCGTCGTGGTATGGTGATCGATGTTGACCACGAACTGTTCGGAAAGTCCGGGGAGACCCGGCCGATCGATGTCACTGCATTCGATGACGAACACGGCATCGTATTGATGGGGACGCTCAAATCGATTGATCCTCTGCACGTGACGAGCACCGGGCAGCGCTTGGTACGCTCTGGGGATGTGGTCTCGCATGACGACGACGACGTCTTTGTTCAACTCCTGGAGCATCAGCATCAGGGCCAGCGAAGATCCCACGCTGTCACCATCCGGTCGGACGTGGGAGGTGATCGCAAATCGGTGTTTGCTGTCGATCAACTCGACGACTTCGCTCAGCATAGCTCTGTCTCAGTCCTCAGGATACTTCGTCGTTTCGGCCAGGAGTTCGTCGATTCGCGCTGCCGCTTCGAGCGTATCGTCATAACTGAATCTGAGTTCGGGAATGAAGCGAAGGTGAAGCCGAGGGTAAAGCTGGCGGCGGATGAAGCCCGCCGCTCGATTGAGCCCTTGTACAGTCTCGTCGATCTCCTCTCGCGATCCCGTGATGGTCACGTACACGCGAGCATGGCGCAAATCCGGACTCACTTTGACGTGAGTCACAGTCGCCGGTTTGATCCGGGGATCGTCCAGTTCATAATGAATGATTTGACTGAGCTCTTGTTTGAGCAATTCGGCCACGCGAGCCGGTCGGTAAGGTTTCATAGCCCCGTCCCTCGCTTCACCATTTACAGCGCCTGAGCGACGCGTTCCACCGTGAAGACTTCGATGACGTCGCCCGGTTTGATGTCGTTATAATCCTCCAGTCGAATGCCGCACTCGAATCCTTGTTTGACTTCTGTCGCGTCTTCCTTGAATCGCTTGAGCGACTGGATGCTGCCTTCGTAAATGACGACGTTGTCCCGTAACAAGCGCGCTCGGGCATTTCGTCGGACCACTCCCTCGGTAACCATACAGCCGGCGACGTTCCCCACTTTGGGGACGTGAAAGACTTGTCGAATCTCTGCCTCTCCCAGACGGACTTCCCGCTCCGTCGGTTCGAGCAGGCCTTCCATGGCTTTGCGGATTTCTTCCTCAACCTTGTAGATCACCGAATGGAAGCGGATATCGACGTGTTCCTGACGGGCCAACTCTGCCGCCCGAGGTTCGGGACGAACGTTGAAGCCAATGATGATGGCCGTACGATCCATCTGATTCGACGCACTGGCCAGGAGAACATCCGATTCGGTGATGGCTCCCACGCCACTGCGGATGATGGTCACTTTCACTTTTGGACTGGAGAGTTTTTCCAGCGTTTGTCGAAGCGCTTCCAGAGAGCCTTGGACATCGGCCTTGAGAATCAGTTGGAGTTCCTTCAGTTGCCCCGCTTGCAGGCGCTCGTAGAGTTGTTCAAGCGATGTGGCCACCGTGGCTCGGGCGCGCGCCTGGCGTTCGGCCGTCTGGCGGAGCGAGCTGATGCGTTGGGCCGTGGCCAGGTCGTCAACGACGACGAGCCGGTCTCCCGCTTCGGGCACAGCCTCCAGTCCGGTCACTTCGACGGGCGTCGCCGGCGGAGCTTCGGTGAGTCGTTTTCCGCGGTGATCGAACATGGCCCGCACGCGGCCAAATGTCGTGCCCACCAGGAAAGCATCTCCCACGCGAAGCGTACCCTGCTCGACGAGGATGGTGGCCACCGGCCCGCGACCTCGATCGAGCTTGCTCTCCAGGACCACGCCCGCTGCCTTTCGGTGGGGATTCGCTTTGAGGTCCAGGAGATCGGCCGTGAGCAGGATCATTTCCAGGAGTTCATCCAGATTGATACGTTGCTTGGCCGAGACCTCCACCATGACCGTATCGCCTCCCCAGCCGTCCCACACGAGACCATGATCGGCCAACTCTTTCTTGACGCGCTCGGGATTGGCCTCCGGTTTATCGATCTTATTGATGGCGACGATGATGGGGACATTCGCCGCGCGCGCGTGCTCAATGGCCTCGACCGTCTGAGGCATGACGCCGTCGTCGGCGGCCACCACGAGCACGACGATGTCGGTCACTTGAGCGCCGCGAGCGCGCATCATGGTGAAAGCTTCATGACCAGGGGTATCCAGAAACACGATCTGGCGCTTCTGCCCGGGGGTATCGGGATCATCCACCTCTACGGTGTAGGCACCGATGTGCTGGGTAATGCCTCCGACCTCTGATTCGGCCACATGGGTCTCCCGAATGGCATCCAAAAGGCTCGTCTTCCCATGATCGACGTGGCCCATGACGGTAACCACTGGCGCGCGTGGGACGAGCACCTCTTCTTCTCCAGTGGCAAGCAACTGCTCGATGACCGCCTCTTCGGCCAACTCCTCGAAGGAGGCGAAGTGGATATCGTAGCCCAACTCCCGGCCAATCTCCTTGGCGATGTCCGGATCGAGGGGCTGATTAATGGTCGCCATGACTCCTCGTTTCAGGAGTCGCTGCATCACGTCACGAGGTCGGACGTCCAGCTTCTCGGAGAATTCCTTCACCGTGACACCTTCCATGAGCTTGACCGTTCGGAGTTCGGCGACGGTTGGCTTGGCGACAGCTGTCGCCACTGGGCGTTCTTTGGCGGGGGCGCGTCTTTTCAACGGTGGGCGCGACGGGCGGCGGCGACGGCGGCGGTCGTCACGTGGGGGCACGTACACGCGATCGGAGATGTCCATGGGCTTGGGCGTCGTCGGAGGCCGCGTCGGGGCCGATGGGCGCAAAACAGTGACTTTCATCTCCGGCGGAGGCGGTGGTGTTTCGCGGGCCGGTTGCTGGGCGGACGGTGTGGCCGCTTCCGCCTTCGTCGCGGCGGCGGCTGGAGGCGCAGGGGAAGGTTCGGTCGCCGGCGGCGCTGCGGGAGGTCGAACGAGTTTCAGCGGCGTGACCTTCACCGTGGGCTGCGGTTCGGCCGGCGGCCCTTCGCTCTTTGGAGGTTTCTTCTTCAGTCGAACCGCTTTCATCTTCGGTGCCGGGGGCTCGGGCGGAGTCGTCTTCTTTTCCGCGCGAGCAGAGACCTCGGCCGCGGCCGGTGTGACGGGTTTTTCGACGACCGTCGGTTCAGGAGGCGCAGGCTCGGTGGGGGCGACCTCCACCGGTTTCTCCTTGGCCTTCTTGACCAGACGGACTTTCGGTTTCTTCGGTTCGACCTTCTTGACGTAGTATTTGGACCGAATCTTTTCAGCCTCTTCTTCGGTGATCGAATTAGAGGCCACGCGCACGTCGAGACCAAGGCGGCGGGCATCTTCGATCACCCGCTTGGGCTCGAGTTTGAGTTGTTTGGCGAGTTCGTAAATTCGTATTTTCCCCATAAACGTTCCTCTCCGCGCCTCGCACCATTGGAGGATGCGGATTCATCAAGACGACGCTTCCAGTTCGCTCGGTGACGTTGTGGCCTGAGCCTCTCGCTCGGCCTGGGCGGGGGTCGGCCCCCTATCGGGATCGTCTGACGAACTGGTCGCTCCCTCTTCTCCCGATCCGTCCGCTCTCGCCCCTACTCGCGGGGGGCGCTCTTGGGCCGATGACCCGACATCGGGTTCACCGTTCACCTCGCCGCTGCCCGGAGGCTGATCTGCCGGAACCGACGCCTCCTGAGGGGAGGGCGTGGGAGCCGGTGATGGCGTCACCGGCTCATGGGCCACTGCCTCTTCTGGGGAGGCTTCGGTCGAAGGAGCTGTCGCCTCAGCGATCTCAGTGGACGCGGACTCTCCGACAGGCGCCTCCATCGGCTCCGCCTGCGGCGAGGGAGCGGCCGCCTGCTCCGCCTCTTGCGACTGAGAGGCGAGAATCGATTGAGCCGACTGTTTGAGTTGCGTCGCGCGATCCAGGCTGATATCCAGTTTTTCGGCCAGCTCGTCGAGGTCGGCTTCGGCCAGTTCCTCCAAGGTCGCATATCCCTTGGCGGTGAGGCGATGGACCATATCTGCTCCCAACTGTGCTTCGGCGACCTTCAGAGGCGTCGCGCCCGGCGAAATGAGCTGCTCGATCTGAGAAGCCACTTCCCGCTTCACGTCCGATTCGCTGCGAATGTCGATATTCCACCCCACCAGTCGCGCCGCCAGGCGCACGTTCTGTCCTTGCTTACCAATAGCCAACGAGAGTTGATCATCTTCGACGATGACCTCGATCTTCTTCTGCACCGGATCGATGATCTGAACCTTGTTGACCTTGGCCGGGCTGAGCGCATTGGCCACAAAGATCGCCGGATTTTCCGACCATTCAATGATGTCGATCTTTTCGCCGTGCAGCTCCCGAATGACGGCCTGAACGCGGCTCCCTTTCATCCCCACGCAGGCTCCCACAGGATCAACGTCGCGGTCGATAGATGTGACGGCGATCTTCGCCCGTTCGCCCGGCTCGCGGACGGCTCCTTTGATCTGGACGGTGCCGTCGTAGATTTCGGGAACTTCCATTTCGAACAATCGAATCAATAATTCGGGGCAGGTCCGCGAGAGGATGATCTGTTGTCCGTGCGTTTCCTTGACCTCTTTGGTCACTTTGATGATCACGGCGCGAATACGTTCGTTGAGCGAGAACTTCTCGGCTTTCGATTGTTCAGAGCGCGGCAACAGCGCTTCCACCGACCCCAGATCGACGATGATATCCCCCCGTTTCTCGAATCGCTTCACAAAACCGTGGACCAACTCGCCCACCCGCTGGATATATTCATCGTAAATATTCTGCCGTTCGGCCTCGCGCACCTTCTGGGTAATGACTTGTTTGGCCACTTGAGCGGCGATGCGGCCCATGCCCTCGAAGGGGCGCTGAATCTCCAGGATATCGCCCACCTCGGCTCCCTCGACGAGTTCGTTGGCTTCTTCCAGGCTGATCTCTCGAGCGGGGTCGGTGACTTCCTCCACGACCGTCATCCGAGCGAAGATCTCAATCTGACCCGTCTCGGCGTTATAACGCACGTCGACGTCTTCGCCCAAGTGGCGATACTGCTTCTGATAAGCCTTCAAGACGGCCTCGGTGATCGCCTCGATAATGGTTTGTGGGTCGATATTTTTCTCCCGACTCAGCAATTCAATATTCTCGGCAATCGGGCTCGAATTTGCGCTTGCCATATATCTCCCTCTCAAACGACAAATTTGCTCATCAGCGGCATGGACTCCGTCCCCTCATGTGGGCGGCTCCGGTCATGCAGCCTCTTCTGGATCGGCGCTCCCTATTTGTGCTTTCCCCAAGCAAAAACCAGATGTGCGTTCCGAATTTGTTGATAAGGAATGCGAACGTCTTTCCCCAGTCGATGCTCACGAATGGTGACGGTATCGCCGCTGATGCCGAGCAGTTCGCCTTGGAATGTTCGGCGCCCTTCGATCTGCTCGTGAGTGTGAATCTTCGCTTCGCGTCCGGCGAATCGCTCATAATCAGCCTTCTTGTAAAGCCTCCGCTCCAACCCGGGTGAACACACTTCCAGGATGTATCGATTCGGGATAGGATCCTCAACATCCAACACGACGCTCACATGCTGGCTCACCTGCGCGCAGTCGTCGATGGTGACGCCCCCGGGCTTGTCAATGTAGAGCCGCAGCGTCATGTTCCGACGCTGACCGACGAGCTCTACATGGACCAGCTCGAAGCCGTCGCCCACCACGATCGGCTCGATCATCTCCGTGATCCGTTGTGTCAACTGCTCTCTCATCGTCGCTGCACTTCAAAAAAAAGTGGGCCGCCGCCCACTCTCACCCATCTCCACATGCGAATGTAACAAACTAATATAGCCAGTTATTGTCATAAAATCAAGCGGGGATCTCCTTGGAAATCTCCCTCGTCTGGGAGTCGAGCGAGCGTCGAGGAGCACCGTTGGGGGGACGACGAGGAGAAGACGCCTAGGAGCAAGAAACCGTCGCTCGAGCGGCCAACTGCCCGCACGCCGCATCGATGTCGCGGCCGCGCGGCGTGCGGATGAACGCGGGAATGCCACGAGCTCTCACGCGCGCCTGGAACTGAAGGATGCGTTTCATCGGAGAAGAGCGGAAGGGGAGTTCGGGACTCGGATTATACGGGATGAGATTGACCTTGGCTCGGAGTCCTTGTAGCAGGCGAACGAGCTGGTCTGCCTCTCGATCGCTATCATTAATACCATCCAACATGACGTACTCGAACGTGAGCCGCTCCCGCCGTCGGAGAGGGTAGCGCCGACAGGCAGCCAGAAGCTCTTCCAACGGCCAGCGTTTGTTCAGCGGGATGAGTTGATCGCGGAGCGCGTTGGTCGTGGCCGAGAGCGAAATGGCCAACTCCGGGCGAATGGGTTCTTTGGCCAGATCATCGATGCCCGGGACCACGCCGGCGGTCGAGAGGGTGATGCGGCGTTGAGAGATCCCCATGCCCTGAGGATCACAGAGCAGGCGGATCGCTTTCATGACGCGGACATAATTGAGCAGCGGTTCACCCATGCCCATGAGGACCAGATTGACGCCGCGGGCGGGTCGCCTCCCTACGCCATATTGATCGTTCAACACTACCCCCACTTGAGCGATGATCTCACCGGCGGTCAAATTGCGCTGCCATCCGAGGACGCCCGTCATGCAGAATTGACAGGCGAGGGGACAACCGGCTTGCGTGGAGAGGCAGATCGTGTCGCGATCGGCTTCGGGAATCCACACGGCCTCAATCTGTGTGCCACCCGACGCCTGAAAAAGGTACCGGCGCGTCCCATCGGTGGACTGGAACACCGATACGACTGACAGTGCGGTGACCGTCCACCGTTCCGCCAGCGCAGCTCGTAACGATTTGGGCAACTCGGTCATCGCCTCGATCTCATAATTGCGCCGTTTGTACATCTCATAGTAGAGTTGCCGAGCGCGATACGACGGCACATCGAAAGGTCGCAGCGTCTCGCCGAGTTCGCCCAATGTTTGCCCAAGGAGTTCTGTCATAGCATCACGATTAAGTATACCAGAGGGGCCCTGTTGGGGCTCAAGCGCCTCGGGGAAGGGCAGAGCCACCCTCCCGTATGTCTCGTCGATCCTCGGAGCGGGCTTGGTCTATACGCGGGGGTAGAGTAAAGTTAGAGAGATGGCATCAACAAGACAGATGTCGAGCGGCGAACCGCTCGTCGTCATCGTTGGCCGGCCCAACGTGGGGAAATCGACGCTGTTCAATCGACTCCTCGGCATGCGTCGGGCCATCGTCGGCGATGAGCCGGGAATCACCAGGGATCGGATTCACGGCCGGGCCGAGTGGCGCGGTCGATCGTTCGAAGTCGTAGATACCGGCGGCATCATCCCCGATGAGGAGGCTCATATCCCGGCGGGCATCCTTCGGCAGGCACGAGCGGTCATCGACATCGCCGACGTCGTCTTGATGATGGTCGACGTTCGGCAGGGGGTGACCCCCATCGATCGGGAACTGGCGCGCCTTTTACATCGATCGGGCGCCACGGTCTTCGTCTTGGCCAACAAAGCGGACACCCGGAATCTGGAAATACAGGCTGAGGAGTTTCGTCAACTGGGATTCGAGCACGTCTTTCCCATATCGGCGGAACACGGTTTGGGCGTCGGCGAGATGCTCGATGTGTTGATCGAACATCTGAAGCCAGCCCAACAGACGGTCGAGGGACCCGGCGCGTCGGAGATTGGAGTGGCCATTATCGGTCGGCCCAACGTGGGCAAGTCGACGTTGGTCAACCAGCTGGTGGGTGCCGAGCGCGTCATCGTCGCTCCCGAACCGGGCACGACGCGCGACGCCGTGGATACCGAACTCGAATTCGAGGGCGTGCGCTTCCGCCTCATCGATACGGCGGGCATTCGCCGGCGGAGTCGCGTGACTCTTCAGGCCGAGAAAATAGCCGTGCTCATGGCTCGCAAGCATATCGAGCGGGCCGACGTGGCCGTATTGCTCATCGACGCCGTAGAAGGTCCAACGACCCACGACGCCCGCATCGCCGGTTACGCCCATGAGGCGGGGAAGTCGCTCATCATCGCCGTCAATAGGTGGGACCTCGTCGAACATAAACGTCAGGCAGCCGTCGCCTGTGAACGAGCCATTCGCCAGCGACTGAAGTTCATCGAATATGCACCGGTGATTTTCATTTCTGCACTCACCGGGCAGCGCGTGATGCGCATCCTCGACCTCGCCCAGAAAGCGTTCGTCGCTCGCTTCCAACGCATCCCCACGGGCGAACTCAATCGATTCTTCCGTCAATACTTGGCCGAGCCGGGCGTGTTTCCCGGGGGCCTCCGGATCTACTACATCACCCAGGCGGCCGTCAATCCGCCAACGTTCGTCGTGTTCACCAACAACCGGGAGAAACGGCTCCCCATCTCTGTGGAGCGCTATCTCATTAACCGCCTTCGTGAAAACTACGAGTTCTTCGCCACTCCCATCCGCATCAAACAGAAGCTGCGGACATGAGCGGACACCACTCTCCAGGGCGGCCGAGTCCGAAGCTGGGCGACGTCGGTCGGAAAGGGTTCCCACAGAGTGAGGGCGGCGCTCGGAGGGTGAGTCCAAGCGAGTGCTTCCAGGTCATCGGGACTCTGGGTCACGAACCCTCTCTGCTTTGATGATGGGATTGAAGATGATGAAGTCGTGATCGCTCACATCGGCGATGAGGCGCCCGTCGCTCAAACGCGCAATCACCAGAATCCGCGCCGAATCGGTTCGCCAGGTGGTGGGAACGACCCAGTCGAACTGCCGGGCGCGAGCGGGCAACGAAGCGGCCAGTATTGAAGGGAAGGTCGTCCCTCCATCGGAGGAGAGACGAATTTGTTGTTGACGGACATCGGCGCGACTATCGAGTTGCCACGTGATGGTCAACTGCGCGCCTCCCTTGACGACGTGCGGATCATTAGGGGTGATGACTTCGATGAGCGATGAGGCTTTGTCCACGATCATGAAACTCTTCTCGTCGAAACCAAATCCCGCGTCGTTGAAGGCCAACACGCCAATGCTCGCCGAATCCGTCAACGCATCGGGCACCGTCCACTCGTAGCTCCGACGATCGCTGGGGAGACCGGAGATGATCGACTGCGGCAGGGCGCCCGAGCGCGGGAAGAAGAGGATGTCGAAACTCGCGGCGTTCGCCGCCTCCCATTGGATGAGCAACGGTTCGCCGGGACTCAACGCCTCATCCCCCTTGGGCGACAGGAGCGCCACTGCGGGGAACGAAGGCGGGGAGACACTCACCGTCGTCGTATAAATCCAGTCGCCCAGTCGGGTGCCGTCATTATTCGACGCATTGCCCGCTGCATAAAAGGCCACTGGACCTCTATCCGTCTCGGGCGCGATCCAGTCGAAGGTCCAGCTGGCGCCGCCCGGTCGACCGGCGAACGTTCCCGCCTCGGTATGCTCGACGTACAGTCGATGGTCCACGCCTTCGATCAATTGTGTGTGGATGGGGTCGGTGATGATGAATCGTCCCGCCGGTTGATTGGTGTCGGCCGTCAGAGCGGTCGCCTCGAATCCCCATCGTTGCTGTCCGGGATGCGTCACTTGGACGGTGATCGGATACCGTTGCCCCGGCTCATAGCGCGATGGCGCCCGTATGGTCATGAAGCCAATCCCCTGATTGGGCATTTCTCCAAATGAGTCGTGGCATTCGGTACAATTGCTTTCTCCCGGCGCATTGGTGAATCCGGGGAGCGGTCCGGTAGAGAATGCGACGACGAGACTCGCGGCCGAGAGCGCGCCGAAGACGGTGATCAACTTGGCGAGACGTTGCCTCTTCTCGTGTGCCATGGGTGTCAGATCCTATCGACAGGAATGAGTGATGAGAGTGATGGTCTTTCTTCAATCGTCATCGAGACGGCTTGCCTTCAAGCACTCATGGGACGATGAGATCATCCCCGTTTTGCGTTTCCGATCCATTCGGCGGCAGGTCGGGTCGGCTCCAGGGTGCGAGCCATCGGGTGGGGAGGCGTACTCGCCTCCCCACGGCCCGTCATGTGGACCCTCCGATCCGCCCATCGAGGCGATCTGGGCTCAACAACGACCCTGGTCCGACTTGCGGGACTAAAGAAAGGGAATGAGCTCGAATGAGCCACCCAGCAGCTCAGAGGCATCGACCTCCAGCCATCGTTCCAGAATGGTGGCGTACATTGAGCGGAAGTCGATGGTGAATTTGGTATCATCCACGCTGCTCAAATCGGTCAGATCGGGATGCTCGCCGAAAATACCCCCATTGATTGGGGTCCCGAACACGAACTGCGGGGCGGAGGCGCCGTGATCCGTGCCCTGGTTCCCGTTCTCTCTCACCTTTCGACCGAACTCGGACCAGGTCATCATCAGAATCCGGTCATCCTTTCCCAGACGCTGCATGTCCCGGTAGAACGTGTTGACGGCATCGGCCAGATTGTCCAGCAACTGAGCATGACGATTGGCCTGTCCCTGGTGGGTATCAAATCCCCCAATGCTCACGTAGAGAATCTTTGTGCCCAGTTCTCCAGCAATGATCTGAGCCGCCTGTTGTATGGCTCGAGCCAGAGGATTATTCGGCGAGTAGGTGATATTAGGATCCGGCGTGTACCTCTGAATGCCTTGCTGAAGGGTGACCGAACTCTCAAAGGCTTCCAGGGCGGTTTCGCGGATTCGCTCGTAGAGAACGCGCTGGGGAGCTCCCTCTTGGTTCAAGGCGAGAAACGTCTGGATTCTATTCTGGGCATCTCCCGGGAATCGAGGGTCAGTCTGGAACTGATAGGTCTCTACATTTCCGATCGCCGGCACCGCGATGCGCTCGGCACGGAGGGTGAGAGGGAGCCGCCCGCCGGCCAGCGAGACGGCGATCAGAGGATTGTCATTGGATGGGAATGCTGCGTCCAGATAGTCGCCCAACCAGCCCGTGGCATCGGGGCGATCGGGATTGGCCGTGTGCCAGATGTCCATGGATCGGAAGTGGGAGCGATTGGGGTTGGGATAGCCGACCGACTGGATCACGCCCATCCGGCCCTGATCGTAGAGTTCCTTGAGGGGAGCTAAACTGGGATGCAATCCCAGCCCAGTGCCTCCAGCGTCCGTTCCAATGGGAAGGATCTCTTCCTCGGGAATCTCCAGCGTGCTGCGGAATTGTCGGTAGAGTGAGGCGTTCTGCCCACTGAGCGGAATCACGGTGTTCAGTCCGTCATTGCCTCCGGCCAGTTGAATGACCACCAGGGTCCGATCATTCTCGCTGAGCGCCGCCGCCTGCGTCAGTGTACTGTTGGCGGCCATGGCCAGGTGACGCATGAAGGCACGCCCGCTCAATCCCACAGTCACCAAGGTGAAGCCGCTCTTTTTTATGAACTCGCGTCGTGTTGTCTTACCCATAGTCATTCTCCTTAACTCAGTTGGAATTCCGGCATGGTCATGATCAGATGGATCAGCCCACGAACTTTCATATTGACGAAGTTGCGGGGATTGTTCTCCGCGGCGTTCTCGCTGGGAGCATTCATGTAGTCAATGAGCCTCTGTCGCTGCCCAGACGAGAGAGGCGCCTGGAGCAACAAACGGGCGAAGACGTCAACGATCTCGTCGGCTGAGGCTCCTCGCAAATTATTCTGATCCATGATCCGATCCACATCGATGCCACCTTGGCGCGCCTGCAATCCGGTGGCGATAGCATTGGCGAAATTGAATCGCGCCAGATCGAAAGTCGTGTTGATCCAGTTCAGTCCCTCCTTCCAGCCGCTCACATCCGGCGGGAAGAGGAGGTACTGTCCCATCCCAATCATGGCGTTGATGAGCGTTCGGACCAGAAGTCGGTTCTTGCTCAGACCGTCCGGCTCGCCGGATTCCCGGTCGAAATTGAGCAATCGGAGAGCTCCTACGATGTACTCGGTGGGACTCTTGACATGAGCTTTGAAAGCTCGCTCGGAATAGAACGCCTCGGAGACCACATTGCCCGGCGTGAAGATGGTCCGCAACATGTTGCGGATGCTGTAGGGCTCCTCGCCATGGGCACCATCGAAGACATCCGCCAAGGCATTGATGATTTCCGGTTCCGGGTCATCATAGCCGAAGAAGATGAACAGCCGATAACCGAGGAATCGGCCTACGGCGCTCTGTTGTTGTCCCGGATTTCGATGGCCGACGATGTTATCGAAAATGAAATCGGCGTTGGTGCCGCCGCGCCGACCCAGGTGTTCGTAAGGTCCGAAGTCATGGCTACGCGCATCGAAGAAGAACCGACGCGGGAAGGTCCCCTCATTCCTTCGACCGCGAAGAATCGTCCATCCGGTGAGCGCGCGGGAGGCCTGGCGGATATCGCGCTCGGTGTAATTGGGGACTTTGGCCACGACATCCTCTACGCCCATGGAGAAGAGTTCGTGAAGTTCGCGAGCATAGTTCTCGTTGGTACCGACCTCATTATTCAACTTGCGATTGAGCCAATTATCGAGCCAGAAGAGCATGGCCGGATCTTTGGTCAGATATTCCAAGATGAGGCGGAAATTTCCTATGGGGAAAGGGCTTCGGGGATTAGGCCTCATGATCTCTCCGGTCTCGGGTTCGAAATTTCCGCGAAAGTTCTCATTCTGGAGGTACATCTGCCGAGGATCGGGAAGGCCGGCGACGGAGGTGGCGAACAGATTGTGCCAGAACAACGTCATCTTCTCCACCAGCGGCCGCTTGGTGGTGATCATGGCGTTGAGCCACCATCGCTCCAGGCCACCAATGAATGTCCCTCTCATCCGATTGAACTCGTCGACGGGGAGATCCAGCATACTCACCAGATCTTCATCGGGCTCGACATCGGGGTATTTCTCGAAATTGATCAGGTCGTCGACGGTGGCTTCCAATCCTTGAGCGACTTTCTGCTCAATTTCATCCGGATGGGCGCCAAAGCCAGCTCGTCGAAGCAGGTGAGCGATCTGGTCATACTTGTCTAAGGGCATATGACTTCCTCCTTTAGTGACGTGTCAAGCATTCATAGAGTGGCTCGTTTGGTTGAGACGACATTGTCGGCTCAAAAGTTTTGAAAATTTTGGCGCCGAGTCCCATCGCACTCGTATGCCGTCCTGAAATTGGACCACTCACGATTGAGGCAAAACCATCGGCGGAACCGTATTGGCTCTTCAGGTACCGGGCCCTCGTTACTAAACGCAATTTTATTGTATACCGACAGGGTCGAGGAGGTCAATATTTTTTCTTACCGCCTCGACATCATTTTCGGTCTGCTGTCAATCGACAGCGGGGGAGAGGGCTGGTAAAATCGCCTCTTCATTGGCAAGAATGCGAGCATCATTACCTACTGGAGAAGGCGAATCATGGCATTAGCGTTAGAAGGTATTCGAGTTCTCGATCTCTCGCGGCTGTTACCGGGTCCCTATTGCTCGATGATATTGGCCGACCTGGGCGCTGAGGTCATCAAAATCGAGGAGCCCAACTGGGGCGACCCCACTCGCTGGACCCCGCCGCGAGCGAAACACACGGGCATTGCTTTTCTCATGCTGAATCGCAACAAAAAAAGTGTGACGCTCAATCTGAAACAGCCACAGGGGGTGGACGTCTTTCGCCGGCTCGCGCAGCGAGCCGATGTCATTCTCGAAGGATTCCGGCCCGGCGTGGTCGACCAGTTGGGTATTGGATACGAAGAGATCAAACGACTCAATCCGCGGATCATTTACTGTTCGCTCAGCGGATACGGCCAGGATGGGCCCTATTCTCATCGAAGCGGTCATGACTTGAATTACATCGCTCTGGCTGGTGCGTTGGGGCTTACCGCCGACGAGCGAGGCCGACCCGTCATTCCGGCCACCCAACTGGCCGATTTGGGCGGAGCCATGGCCGCGACCATCGCTATCTTGGCCGCTCTCCTGGCCCGCGAGCGATTGGGCCGAGGGCAGTATATCGATGTCGCCCTACTCGACGCCGCTCTCAGTCTGTTGCCAGTAGCCGCCGCCAGCGTATTCGCCGGACGATCACTTCCGGTAGGGGGACGCTTCGGATTGAATGGACTTTTTCCTTTCTATTATGTGTACGAGACGAAGGATGGGCGCTATCTGGCCGTAGCTCCCCTCGAGCCCAAATTCTGGCAGAATCTGTGCCGGGCCTTAGGCCGCCCCGATCTGTCCGAGAAACAGTTCGCTCAAGGAGAGGAACGCCGGGCTCTGTTTGACGAGCTTCGCCGTCTCTTCCTCACCAAGTCCTTGAACGAATGGCGGGAGATCCTCGACCGGGCCGACGTATGCTGTGAACCCGTGTTGAGTCTCGAGGAAGCTTTGCATCATCCTCAAATCAAGTATCGTCAGGTAGTCGCCGAGATGCCTCATGCCGATGAGGGAAAGGTGAAGCTCCTGACCCTCCCCTTCAAGCTCTCGGAGACGCCGGCAACGATTCGCACACCGGCACCCCGCTTGGGTCAGCATACAGAGACCATCCTGCGAGAATTGGGATACACGGATAAACAAATTCGTGATTTGAATAAGGCCGGAGTGACGAAGGCCAAAGGAGGAAGCGTTCGTCATCTGCTCACTAAGGTGTTGCTCAAAATCGTCGGTGAGTGATCCGGGACCGCCAGTATTATCCGGATAGTCAGCGATTCCTGCGCCGAAAAAACGAGGGAGCGAAACGACCCGCTCAGGGCCTTCGCCAGTCATGGCCGTACATCATCGCCCCTCCGGCCCATGGCGAGAATATATCCGCAGGCCCCACAGCCATGGCCACCAGAGGGCGAGGCGACTTTTCATCAGTCTCGATGGCGCGTCTGTGTTTGTGGGGTCGGAGAATGAGCGTTTTGCGTTTCCACTAATTCCCGAGCCCGCTCGGCCGCCTTGACGACCGCTTTGATGAGCGTCACGCGAAGCTTTCCCTCCTCCAGTTCCAGCAGGCCGTCAATTGTGCATCCGGCTGGTGTGGTGACGACGTCTTTGAGGAGTGCCGGATGGGCTTTCGATTCCAGGACCATGCGCGCGGCACCGAGCATCGTCTGGGCAGCCAACAACGTGGCTACGTCTCGAGGAATCCCCAATTTCACGCCCGCCTCGGCTAGCGATTCGATGATGACGTAGAGATACGCTGGACCGCTGGCCGAGAGGCCCGTCACCCCATCCATCAGCGACTCATCGACGAACACGGTCTCTCCGACCGCTCGAAAGATCTCCTCGGCCGTGGCGAGGTGCTCGTCTTTGGCATAGAGCCCGCCGCAGAGCGCCGTCATTCCCGCTCCCAGAACGCATGGCGTGTTCGGCATGGCTCGGACGACGGGAACCGGCACTCGGAGACGCGCTTCGACAAACTGTGTGGTGACCGAGGCGGCCACGGTGATGACCAGTTGTTGAGGGGTGATGACCTCGGCGATCTCCGTGAGCACGCGATTCATGTTTTGCGGTTTAACGGCGAGGATGACGATATCGCGCCCGTGAACCAAACGGCGATTATCCGTTGTCGCCTCGATCCCCAAC
>RFHM01000449.1 GCA_003696865.1 Acidobacteriota bacterium
GCGTCAGATGTGTATAAGAGACAGCATTTGAAACAGCGCGAATTTCGGGCGGCCCGGCGCGCTTTTCAGAGAGCCATTCGAGTTCATCCGCGCGAGGCCGCCGGTCACATTGGGTTGGGATTGGCGCAAGTTGGACTCCAAGAATGGGAGAAGGCGGTCGATTCCTTCGCCTCGGCACTGAAGCACGATGATACGAATCGCACGGCCTATCGGAATCTGGCCTATCTCTATCTGACCGAGAAGTCGGTGAGAGACGTGGTCGAGCGGCAATTGGAGTCCCTGGTGGCAGTGGCTTCGCCGGAAGCCGGAGAGCGCTTTCGGAGATTCATCGCATTCCTTTCGCGGCTCCGATCAACGCCGGTGAAGGAATTCGATGCCGTCTTCCAACAGTTCGAGATCGGGAGTCAACCTTGACCGGAAAAAAGAGAACGACTATCCACACGGTATGTCCATGTCCCGGCCGGCTGCGCTCGAATTCGCGGCGCCGCCTGGTTGGTCTCATCGGTCTGCTCGCCTTGGCGCTGTTGGTGAATCGACCGGCTCATGCTCAGGTGCCCATTTCGGGTCGCCTGGCGGGGACGATTCGAAACGAAGCTGGAGTGCCGCAGGCCGGACTTCGGGTCCAGCTCACGTATAAGGGGGTGATCGAACCCGGAGCTCCGGTCGCGCTTCAGGTCAGGGCGACGGTGACCAATGTCGACGGTTTGTTCATCATCGACCAGATCGAACCCGGCGTCTACGAGTTGCTGGTGCACAGTCCGATCTATGAGGCCGTCCGGCAGGATATCGAGATTTCGACGGCCAAAGCCAAGATCGTAGAGATCGTGCTCGGGCCGGAGAGCCGCCTGGCCCTGACGCGGGAAGTCGAGATCGATCGAGAGTTCAGGGCCCAGGTGATCTCCACGGTCGAATTTCAACTGGGGACGCGGGTGAGGGAGCCGGTCGTCAATACTCGCGAGGGATTGCTGGGGGGCTCGTTTGAACCGGAGCGTCTCACGGCGCTCCCGTTGAGTGGACGGAACTATCTGGATTTGCTCAAGCTCCAGCCGGGCGTATTCGATGAGAATGGAGGCGAAGGCTTCGGCGCCTTCAATGGCACGCGGAGCACGGCCCAGAACTTCACGCTGGATGGCACGGAGAACACCGACGCCGACGTGGCTCTTCCTTCGCTCGCCGAAGACGGAGCCGTGCCACTGGATGCCGTTCGGGAGTTTCGCGTCATCACCAGCAACGCCAACGCCGAATATGGTCGCAATACGGGCGGACAGGTCAGTCTGTTCATCAAGCGGGGCAGTAACGACGTGCATGGTTCGGTGTATGAATTCTTCACCCAGGATCGCTTGAACGCCCGCGACTTTTTCGATTTCGATCCCCAATTTGCCGATCGGGGATTCAAGCCACCAGCGCTGCGCCACCAGTTTGGCGCGAACGTTGGCGGACCGGTGATCGAAGATCGTCATTTCTTTTTCACCGCTTATGAGGGGTTCCGTAATCGGCAACGCTTTCCCCGCAATGTCCGCGTGCCCACCGTTGGGGAGTTCGGTCTCAAGGGGCGGTTGGTTCGCCGCCTGGCCCTGGCCATGGAGCGCGGCGGATTCGATGAGCGCACGGGCTTTCCCGTGCTGCCGGCACCGAGCCCGCTGCTCGTCGCCATCTTCCGTCGTGCGTATCCTGATCCCACGCGGGCGCTCGTCGGTCCGGATGGCATCGCGAATCCGGATGTGGGCATTTTCGATACCACCGTGCCGCTCGTCAATGACACCGATAGCTTCCTCGTTCGCACTGATCATCAAATGACGCCACACAGTCATCTTCATGTGCGCTATGCTATCAGCGATGGTCAGGAGAGCATCATGGGGAATGGCCTGCCGGGAACGGGGGCGGGGAAGGATTTCCGCGCCCAGAATGTGTCCATTGTCAACACACAGATCATTGGCGACGATCACGTGAATGAGATTCGATTCGGATTCAGTCGGAACCGCGTCGATTTTCCGACGGCGGAGACGCCGACAGACATCCGGCGCCTGGAGAACGAGACGTTCCCCGACGTAGATCCATCCCTTCGCTCCAATGGGCGCACATTCGGCGAGTTATATCCGGACATTCGCTTTGGCGCTGATAATAGCCGCATCGATGGATTCCCCTTCTTCATCTTCCCCAATGGATTATTCGACAATTTCGGCGTCGATTCGCTCAAATTCCCCCAGGGGCGCGCTCGGAATACCTTCCAGATCGGTGACACCTACTCCATCATTCGCGGACGGCAGGCCATCCGTTTTGGCATTGACATCCGCCGACTTCAACAGAATGTCATCTCCGGATTCAGTCTTCGGCCCTCCTTCATCTTACCCGACGTGGGCGGTGCCAACAGCTTGTTCACTGATTTCATCCTCGGCGGACGGCAGAACTTCTTCTTCACCCGGGAGTGCGGAGCTGGCGACGTTCGGGCGTGTGCCGCTTCTGATGTGGACGGGGACGGACTTCCCGATGGCCCCGTCATTCGTGGATTACGGAGCACAGAGTATGGTGCGTTCGTTCAAGATAACATCAAACTCACAGCCAGATTGACTCTGGATCTGGGTCTTCGATATGAGATCTTCGGGCGCGAGAGTGAAGCAGACGATTTTCTTTCGCGAGCGGTGAATTATCGTTTCGCGCCCTTCACCCCGGATCAGACGTTGGCCTCGACGTTCGCCGTGAAGCAGTTTGGGCCCGAGGTCGGGTTCACCGTGCGCGAGGCGGATTTGAACAATCTCGGTCCGCGAGTGGGTCTGGCCTGGGACCCGTTCGGCGATGGCAAGACGGCCATCCGCGCTGCCTACGGCATCTATTACGACCATATCCAGGGAACGACCATCTTCCCCAGCCAGCTCAATCCCCCGGGAGTGCTGAGCTTCGTCATTCCCCGCGAAGTCTTTTTGACGCCGGATGGCTTCAGGCGGCGGCCGATTCGCCTGGGCCAGGTGCCGGTGGCCATTGCGCCGGGCGCCTTGTTCAAGGTCGACGAAGCGGGCCAGATCGTCCGCGACGCCGAAGGAAACCCGGTGGCCTTCCCCTTGCCGTTGAATCTGGTCGATCCGGGCATGCGCGATCCCTATGCCCAACGATGGAATTTCACCATTCAGCGCGAGGTGGATGAAGATACGTTCATCGAGGCCAGCTACGTGGGATCGAAAGGAACACGACTGTTGCGCGCCCGCGCACCCAATCTGGGGCCGTTTCTCGTCGATGCGGCAGCGTTGGGAGCGATCTATTTCGATAGTGGTCTCTTTCATCGACCCAATGCGGCGTTCGATGTGATCACGGTCCAGGAATCATCGGCTTCGTCCATCTATCATTCGTTCCAACTTCACGTTCAGCGGCGATGGCGTCGAGGATTGACATTCCAGGTGGCGTACACGGTGGGCAAGTCGCTCGACGACGTCTCCAGCAATGTCGTGCCCGCCGGAACGGGAGGGAGCATCTTCCCCCAGAATTCATTCGACATGTCCACCGAGCGAGGGCGTTCGGCATTTGATGTCCGGCAGCGGTTGGCGTTCAACTACGTGGTTGAGCTTCCCATTGGCCCCGGTCGGCGCTTTTTCGGCCGATCGCGCGGTCTGCTCGGCAAATGGCTCGAAGGCTGGTCGGTGAGTGGAGTCACCGTATTTCAGACCGGTTTTCCGCTGACCTTGTTGGCAGGATTCGATGTGAACGAAGACGGTCTATTCAACGATCGCCCCATTCTGGTTCCCGGTCGTTCGCTGGACGATCTGCTGGTGCCTGGAGGAGGGAAGAACGGACAGACGCAGTACTTCCGAGATCCCACCGGTGGCGATGGACAGTTTTGTGATTTCGATCCCGATGATCCCTCGGCCTGTAATGATATCGTCACGCCGGGCCGGAGCACGCCGTTTCTCGATCCCTCTCCTTTCAATCTGCCGCCCCTCTACGGACGATTTGATTTCGATACGTTCCAGATGATGTTACGAGGCAATCTGCTCCGACCATTCGATCCCGGTCTCCAGTTGGGCCGCGGAGTGTTAACCGGGCCGGGAAGGGCGCGATTCGATTTTGCCGTTCACAAGGTAACTCGATTGGAAGGCGTGCGGGAGGGCTTGGCGATCGAATTTCGCGCCGAGTTCTTCAATCTTTTCAACCATACGAACTTTGCCGATCCCGATGTCAATATTCTCTCGCCGATGTTCGGTCGTATCACGGCGACGTCGACGGGACCGCGTGAAGTTCAACTGGCCGTGAAGGTCGTATTCTGAGGGTTTGACATACGAATCCATGCTCGCTTCACGGTCATGCGCTATGGAGAGCTGTGAAAGTAACCAAGCTTGGTGAGATCGAGGAGGTGTGAAACATGTTGTCCGTAGGAAAGCTTCGTCGATTCACTCCATGGGGCGTCCTGCTGCTCGGCCTGGTGACGTCTCTCCCTTTCGAGGCGAAGGTGTCCGTCCGCGCCTCGGCCGCTCAGGGCCTATTGACGGTGATTTCTCCCAATGGGGGTGAGGTACTTCAGGTGGGGAGATCCCACACCATTGCCTGGGTGCCTCCGGGCATCGGTCCCGTCGACATCTTCCTCTCCGTCGATGGGGGTGAGACATTTCCTATTGTCATCATCGAAGACGCCGCCAATATCGGATTTTTCCCCTGGCTCGTGAAGCCCTTCATATCTGATCGGTGTCGAATCCGGGTGTGCGCGAGCGGATTTCTGGGGGTGAATGTGTGTGATGAGAGCAACGCCGATTTCACTATCGCGACACTCAATGTCATCAGCCCCAATGGTGGTGAAACCTGGTCTGTGGGAAGCCTTCAAACCATCCAATGGACGACCCAAGGGCTTCCTGATTCTGATCTCCTCACCATTGAGTTGTCCCGAGATGGGGGGGAGACGTTCGAGACCCTGTTTGAGGCGACGCCCAACGACGGTGCTGAATCCTGGGCGGTGACCGGTCCGCCGTCAATGGAGTGCCGACTGCGCATCCGTCGAGCGGCTTCGGAGAGATTCTTTGATACCAGTAATGACTCTTTTACGATCAGCGAACCGCAAGGAGGAGGACTCCAGGTGACGGGCGTTTTCCCGGCCGGCGATGCCGTTCAGGTGCCGTTGCTGAGCAGTGTTGCCGTGACCTTTTCCCAGACCTTGTTGCCCGAATCGGTGAATTCGAGTACGGTGCGCCTGACGCTGCCGGACGGTGATCCGATTGCCGGGACGGTGGCCGTCTCGGAGAATCAAGCATTCTTCTTTCCCCTGGCTCAGCTTCCGGCCGAGACGACGCTCATCATCCAGATCGCCGGCGGCGTGACGGGCGTATTGGGAATCTCTGAAGGCGAAGTCGTCTCGCTCGAGGAAGATGTCATCAGTGCCTTCACCACCGAATCGGAGTCTGCGCGCCACCAGCCGCCAACCGACGGTCAGTCTCCGGTGCGAGTGGAGACCGGAGGGACCGTTCAGGATGATGCGGGAACTGGGGCGCAGGTCGTCATTCCACCGTATACCTTGAAGACGGATGCGGTGGTGAGCATCACCGTCCTCGATGCCGCCGCGCGTTCAAAAACGATCGAGGCGGGATGCGATGTGCCCGTTGATACGACCTCTTCCATCCTGCCGCTGCCGGGACTTCTTCGCGTCTCAGAATTGGTCCGATTCGCCTCAGAGCCATGTGGGGCCATCGCATTCAGTCCCGGAATGGATCTGACCCTCCCCCTCCGACCCGCCTTTCAAGGGGCCTTCACACGGGGTACGCCACTCCGGATGTTTCAGTTGGTGGAGACAGAGGATGGGTTGACATTTCTGGATACGGGGATTGATGCCGAGGTGACGGAACCCGGAGGCATCCTGTTCGGCGATTTCGCCGTGGCCGCCGGCGTCGAGACGTTCGGAACGTACGCTTTGTTCGTCCCCCTTGCCCGTCTTCCTCAACTCCTGTGGAAATCACACAGGACCTCTCATTGGCCCATCCCGCTTCCGCCGCCCAGGCGTCCCGGGCTTCCTCATCCTGAGAGCGCCGTTCAGTCCAGCGGACCGGAGATGCGTCTCTTTTTCCCGCTCATCACGGCGGTCGCCGGACAGAGCACCAGGCTCTCTCTCGTCAATCCGGATACCACGAGTACTCGGATTGTCACCTTATCGAGTTATCTGGAAGATGGAACCGAGCAGGGCGCGGCCGTCATCGCCATCCCGCCCGATCGGCAGATTTCGTTATCGACCTCCGCTCTGTTCCCAGAATTGACGGGTGGGGCGATCATCGCCCGGGCCGATGGCCCCATCGCGGGATTCTTCGAGGTGGCCGACGATTTTACCCATCCGGGGATGTTGGACGGAGCCGAAGCCCGGTCTTCGCCGCTCCGGGCGATGGTCATTCCGGTGATGGGCATCTCTCCGGGGCAATCGACCAAGGTTCAATGGTTCAACCCGAACGAGACCCCGGTCGATGTGATGGTCACCGCCTATTCGGCCAGTGGCGACCAGGTCGTCCAGATGACGTTGACCATGGGGGCTCACGAGTTGATATTCGCCTCCAGCCGCGGGCCGAACCGAAGATTGGCTCTGCCATTTGCTCAACTGGATGGAGGATATGTTTTGGTCGAGTGCCTCGATGAAGGGGGTATCGTGGGCGTGGGAACGTATGAAGAAGAATCGGGCGAGGAAAGGAATCTGGCCATGATGAACGCCGTGCCCATCCCGGTCGGATGTCGCGTCAACGGCGCAGGGGAATGTCAGTTGGATACTTCGATCCCGGCGGCATCGCGTCAACATTCGGCCTACGCCATTCACTTTGAGCCCGGCGGCGCCGAGAAGGAGCTGGTGCTCATCAACGTCAGTCGCCGAGATGCGTTCGTGGCCGTCAGCGCCTTCGATACCAACGGGCAATTCCGCGCCAGTCAACCGCCGGCGGGCTTCATGCCGCTTCCGGCACATCGCGTCATGCGGATATCGGTGACGCAACTGGCCGGAGTAGATGTGGCGCAAGAAGGGGGGGTCATTCGGGTTGAAGATCCGTTCTCGGTGGTCGTGGGCGCCATTTTCAATCGGGATGGAGA
>RFHM01000450.1 GCA_003696865.1 Acidobacteriota bacterium
ATATGTTCCTCATATGTATGGTCGTGGTGGAATCAATTTCGCCCTCCCGCTCCTCCTCTGGTGGTGGCGTCGGCGGGGAGGGGCCATCTTCCTCCTCGTTCACGAGCTGTACATCCCTTGGGCTCTCGCTCCTCGGCGGTTGCTCGCCGCTATGAGTCAGCGGCTCATGCTGACGATGAGCATCCTGGCGGCCCGGCGCATCGGCGTGTCGACGGAGATGTGGAGACGCCGGTTGGCGCATCTGTTTCCCTTCCGTCGCTCGTGCTTTCATCATCTCCCCACGCCGTCCAATATCCCTCCCGTACCAATGAGCCCGTCAGAGAGAGCTTCCCTTCGTCGCCAATGGGGGTTGGCTCCGGATGACATTCTGCTCGGATTCTTCGGTACCTTGCATGACTCCAAACTCGTCGACTATATCGGCGAGGGCCTTCGCGCGCTTGTGGCGCGTGGACGTCGCGCTCGCTTGCTGTGCATTGGCCCGACCCGCGAGGAACTGATGGGGGCTCTGGATGGAATCGGCGCCTCGGAGCGCGAACGCGTTCTGTGTACGGGATACCTGAGCGCTGCGGAGGCCTCCCGACATCTCTCGGCGATGGACCTCTTTCTCTTGCCCCTCGTCGATGGCGTTTCCAGTCGTCGGAGTTCATTGATGGCGGCGCTCAGTCACCGGGTACCGGTCGTCGCCACGGTGGGATCGGGGACTGATCCGATGCTGGCCCGCTCGGAGGCCTTGGCCCTCTCTCCGGTCGGGGATAAGGGAGCGTTTATCGCTCAGGTGCTCGCCTTGGCCGATGATCCCGAGCGACGTCATCGGCTGGAAATGAGAGGCTGGAACCTCTATCGAACGCAGTTCAGTTGGTCGGTGGTGACCGATCGACTGCTCAGGCTATTGAGGGATGACGGCCATGACGGCTGACAAGATCTTACTCGTCTTTCCCGTCGGTGAGCGCGGTGGCGCTGAGGCGGTTTTCTGTGCGCTCGCCGAGCATTTGGATCGGAGGCGATTCCAGCCCATGGCGTGGTTCCTTCGGTCGGGATCGCTCATCCAGGAGATGAGGGCCAAGGAGATCGAGGTCTTTCTCACGCCCATCACGCGATTGCGCGATCTGGCCAATGTCTGGCGCACGGTTGGAGCGGGACGACGCTTCATCCTCGGTGAAGGTATTCGTCTGGTTGTCAGTTCGCTCGGATATGGCCACGTGTACGGTGGTCTGGCCGCGTGGCGAGCCGGCGTGGAGGCCATTTGGTGGCAACATGGAATGGCGTCGGCGGGGAACTGGGTTGATCGTCTCGCGGCTCGGATTCCGGCCAAGCTCATCATCGCCAGTTCTCACGTTGCCGCTCGCCGGCACGCCCGCGTGTATGGAACGAATGGCGCACGGCTGGAGGTGATTCATCCCGGCGTGGACCTCGTGCCCGATCGCCTGCTCTCTGCGGCCCATCGCCGGACCGTATCGGAGAAGCTCGGTCTCCATCCTCGAGCCACCGTCATCGCTTGCGTCGGGCGATTCCAGCCGGGGAAGGGACAAGCCGTATTGATTCGCGCTGCTGCCGAGGTTTGCCGGCGACATCCCCATGTGGTGTTCCTGCTCGTGGGGAGCGAAATGTACGGCTTGGATCGAGGATACGAGCGGGAATTGAAACGGCTGGTGGCGGCGTTGAATCTCCAGAGGAATGTACTGTTCACCGGTTTCTGCCGGGATGTCGCCGCCATCTGGGCGGCCGTTGATGTGGTCGTTCATCCGGCGACGGCGCCTGAGTCGTTTGGCGTATCCATCATCGAGGCCATGGCGGCGGGTAAACCGGTCGTCGCGACGGACGTCGGAGGACCCGGCGAGATCATCATTCACGGCGAATCGGGATGGCTCGTTGAGCCCGATGATGAACGGGCGTTGAGTCGGGCGATCCTCATGCTGGTCGAGAATCCGCCGTTGCGCCAGAGGCTGGGACGGGCCGCGCGCCAGCGAGTGGCCGCTCATTTCAGCCGCCGCGCCATGGTCCAAAGAGCGGAAGCGGCGTTCCGCTCGGTACTGGAGTCGTGAACGATGTTTCGGGAAGCGGGACCAGAATTCTACAACGAACATTACTATCGCTCGCAGTGCGGCGGGCACGAGCAGTTCGATGCGTTCGACGGATGGCATCTCGATCCCATTCGGCGGCGGGCGCTCACCCTGGCTCGGATTGGGCCCGGCCAGCGCATCCTGGATATCGGTTGTGGCCGCGGAGAGATGGTCTTGACTTGTGCCCTGAGGGGCGCACAAGCCGTCGGGGTGGATTTCAGCCCTCATGCCGTTCGTCTCGCCCGAGAGTTACTCGACAAGTTCAACGTGCGCGCCGCGACGGCCATCGTTCAGATGGATGCCGCCGATCTGGGATTCACGCCGAACCAATTCGATCGCATCCTGATGCTCGATCTCGTCGAACATATCTCTGAAGAGCGATTGAGGCGGCTCATTGGACAGTGTCATCGCCTGTTGAAGCCCGGTGGGCGAGTGGTCATTCACACCGGGCCCACGCGAGAGTTCATTCGTTACGGCCAGCGCGTCAAACGATTGATCGCCCGATTGCGCCGGCAACCCGTGCCCGCCATGGTCACGTGGGAGGGCGAAGCGCGCCTGGCGGGCCATTGCAATCTTCATTCCCGGGAGAGTTTGTTGAACCTCCTGGCGGTATTTGAAAAGAGGTGGGCCGGTTATGAGTTCACCGTCGACGGTGGGTGGGCCAAGCGCCTGGCTCGCGCATGCCGGTTGACGCGCTATCTGGCCTTCAACCTGTGGGCCGTTGGGGTGAAAGCCGGGGGCTCTCACGACGCTGGAGAGAAGTGGCTCGCCGGTGATAGGGACGGCCGCTCTCCGGCCCATAGAGTGGATTGAACGAGGATGAGGTTGAGACGTTCACAGCGCGCGACATCGATGCGGTTCGGATCGGTCTTTCCCGAGAATCAACTCGCCCATGCCACGCTCATGGGCACGATTACGGTGGGATTCTTCCTCGCCTACATCAAAGATCATTATCCCTCTCCGCTCAGTTACTTCTTATTCGATATCGGCCTGGTCATGACACTGTTCTTCTGGTTGACGGGAACTGATCGCGTGCGGCGCCTGACGCTTCCCGGGACGCCGCTGACGCAGCCGCTGTTGCTGTTCTATGCCGTTTGTTTCGTCTATATGTTCTTCCCGCAGGTGCCCATGCTGGTGAGTCTCTCGGCGTTTCGTGGATGGTGCGTTTCGTCGCTGGCCTTTCTCTTTGGATACGACCTCATCACATCATCTCGACAGGTGCGAGTTTACTTATGGCTGGTCGTCGGATTGGCCATGATTGCCGGCCTCTATGGCGTCTATCAATATGCTGTGGGCATCGAACATATCATTGGTCAAAGCCCGATCATGGCCGAGCGCCACCGGTTTGCCACCTACGTGACCGAAGAGGGGGAAGTCGAGTTTCGCATTTTTTCCACGTTCGTCTCGGCCAGCGCTTTCGGAACGATGATGGCCTATGCCAGTTTCATCGCCATGACTCTGGCATTGAGCGAGCGCGTCAAACGAAGAGAACGGTGGCTCCTCATGCTGGCCATCGTTCCCATGGTCACCAGCCTGGTCCTGACGGGGACCCGCGCCGCGTTGATCATGATGCTCATTGGCGTGATCGTTCTCTGCTGGTACAAGCGGCGATTTCGTAATTACATGACCGTGTTGACGCTGATCTTTCTGGGCATTCAGTTGGGCATCGGATTGACGCAGGGTCGAGCGGCAGAGCGATTCGCCACGCTCATGCATGTGAACATCATCATCGGGCGGCTGATGAATCCGCTCACCACGGGCTGGCAAGCGATTGTGCAGGCCCCTCTGGGGCATGGTCTCGGTGTGACCGGACACGGCGTTCCTTTCTTCTTACTCCAGCGGTATCCGGAGCTGCACCTCATCTTTTCCGATGGAGACTTCGGTCGCGCCATGGTAGAGATGGGTGTTGTGGGTCTGCTGCTTTTGGCGTTCATCTTGTTCACGGCCATTCGGGGAGCGCATCGTTCGCTCCAGATCTTGCGAACGAGTTCTTCGGAAGATATCGCGCTGGCCGTTTTCGGGAGCGCGGTGATGGTGGGCGTGACGACGCTGGTGGGATCGCCTTTCCTGGGCATTCCTCATGGGGTGCTGTGGTGGTTTTTCCTCGGAGCCTTGTTCAAACTGCGGGCCGTATGGATCGCGCGTGGCGTTCGTCTCTCCTTCCATCGACCATATAGGCGCGCCGTGGTCAGGCCGGTCCGCCATCCGGTGGATGTGTCTCCGACATGAAGATCGCCCTGGTCGTTCACGATTATCATAAAACGGGCGGACATAGTCGCTATGTCGCCGAGCTCGCCGAGCGCTTCGCCGGCGAGCACGACGTGCACGTGTTCGCCAACCGCTTCCATGGCCCGCTTCATGAAGCCATCCAGTATCATCATGTCCCGGCGTGGCGCATCTCGTCGTTGACCACCATCCTCTCTTTCTTGCCCCTGGCCACGCTGAGACTGGGCGGCGGATTTGATATCGTTCATGCGCAAGGGGCATCCTGTTGGTGCCCGGATGTCGTGACGGCGCATATTTGTTTGGAAGGATGGTTTGCCGCACAGGCTGAGCACCGAGGTGGTCTCCGCTGGTCTCAGCGAGTCTTCCGGGCGTTGGGGTGCCGATTGGAGCGAGCCATCTACCAGCAGCGTCGCTCACCTCGGGTCATCGCCGTATCCGAACGCGTGCGGCGCGATCTGATGGAGTACTACCGGCGGACGTCGGGCGTGACCGTCATTCATCACGGCGTGGATCTGGATCGATTCCATCCGCGACAGCGTCTTCGCTATCGGTCCTCGATGCGAAAAGCATTGGGATTCGCCGAGACGGATTTCGTCGCCCTCTTCGTCGGCGACCTGCAGAAAGGGGCGACGACGGCTATGGAGGCGATCGCCCGAACCGAGAACATTTCTCTGCTCCTGGTCTCGCGCTCGCCGCTCGATCCCTATCGGCGACGAGCGGCTCGAATGGGTGTGCGTCATCGCGTCGTCTTCGCGCCGCCGACGGACGAGATCGAGCGCATCTATGCCGTCGCCGATGTGTTCCTCTTTCCCACGTCTTACGATGCCTTTGGGATGGTCATCACCGAAGCCATGGCCATGGGACTACCGGTCATCACCAGTCGGGCGGCGGGAGCCGCGGAACTCATCGTCCACGGTCAGGAAGGAATCCTCGTCGATAGACCCACTGATGCCGAGCGATGGGCTCGGGCCCTCCGCCAGCTCTTCGACGATGCATCGCTCAGGGAGCGCTTGGGAAGGGCGGCGCGGCGGAAGGTCGAGTCTTATACCTGGGATCGCGTGGCCGAAAAAACGATGGCCATCTATCGGCGGGCATTGGATGAGAAGAGACATCGGCCTGTCGTGGCTTTTCTGGTCAATGGGGCCATGGCCGGTGCGTTGGGGGTTCGGGCTCGCGCCTTCGCCGACCGATTGAACGATCATTATCGGGTCCATCTCTTCTATCGATCCCGACGCAAGATCCGCTCGCTGCTGCGATTTCTCGTTCATTTATGTCGGTACCGTCCACGGCTCGTCTATGTGTGTGATATGGGATATTCGGGAGTGCTCGCGGCGGCTCTCTACAAGCGGCTGACGGGGGCCCGCCTCATCGTCGACACCGGTGACGTGATCACCGAACTGGCTCGGTCCATGGGGACGAGAGGCAGGCTGGGGTTGAAATTGACCGAATGGCTGGAGCGGCTCTCGTTGAGCGTCGCCGATCATCTCGTCGTCCGAGGCACGCGCCATCAAGCCTGGCTTCGCGCTCAAGGGATCGATCGCGTGGAGGTGATTCCAGATGGCGTAGATACCGATCATTTCCGGCCGCTCGATGTCGCCGAATTGCGGCGGCAATATGACCTGGATGGTGTGCTGACGGTGGGGTTGGTGGGAACGTTGACGTGGAATGAGCGATGGGATATGGGATACGGTTGGGAACTGGTGGAGGCGTTGCGATGGCTCAAAGACGAACCGGTCAAAGGCGTTCTCATCGGCGATGGTTCGGGCCTCTCTCGACTCCAAGCGCGCTGTCGTCAGTACGGAATCGAAGAGAAGGTCCTGTTCCTCGGGCGCGTGCCCTATGAGGCGTTGCCCGCTTATCTCAATCTCATCGATGTGTGTCTCTCGACGCAAACCAATGATCTGGTCGGTCAGGTGAGGACGACGGGAAAGCTTCCTCTCTACCTGGCCTGTGGTCGCTACATTCTGGCCAGCGCCGTCGGCGAAGCGGCGCTCATCCTCGACGAGGACATGCTGGTGACCTATGAGGGCGTCAAGGATGAGGACTATCCTCGGCGATTGGCCGAGCGCATCCGAGAGATTGTGCGGGCGCGGAGCAAACTCCAAACCGGCTCGGCTCGGCGCGCTCTGGCGCTGGAGAGATTCGATTATCGGGTCTTGGCCGAGAAGGTGAAGGCGCTCGTTGATGAGGTGATCGGGGAAACCGATCGATCCCCAGTCGCTCGGTTGGGCGCGAAACGAGGAGCGAGATGATGCGCGTCTCTCTGTTTCCCGATCTGACCATCGAGAACTGGAAGAGCATGGATCGGTATGCCGACCGGCTGAGAGCCTGGTTGCCGGTGGTGGCCGATCAGTGCGAAATCCGATGGGCGCAGGTGGAACCGTCTCGGTGGCTCGATCGATATCTCGGTGTTCCCTACATCAGGCGGGTCCTCAACGATCGATTCTACTCTCGATATATCGTTTATGCGCGTGCTGCGCGGGCGTTTCAAGGCGATGTCAATCACGTACTGGATCACTCCTATGGACACTTATTGCGCGTCCTCGATCCGGAGCGCACCGTCGTGACCGTGCATGACCTGTATCCCTTCCACCTCATGGACGAGCGAGCGCGCACGCCGCGTCAATTGGGGCGAGCGCGCCTGCTCCGTTGGGTGATGAAGCACGCGCTGCGAGCCCGATGGCTCATCGCCAATTCGGCGTGGACGCGATGGGAGTTGATGCACCGCACCGGCTATCCCGCCTCTCGGATCTCGGTCATTCATATGGGCGTCGATGACGCCTTCTTTCGGCCGATCGACGAAGCCACTGTGCGGCAATATCGACGGTCATTGGCCGTTCCCTCATCGGCGACGCTCATACTCCACGTGGGGACCTGCGATCGACGGAAGAACATCCCTTCATTATTGAAAACGATCGAGCGACTCATCAAAAGGATGAATGTGGATGCCTATCTGCTCCAGATCGGTGGCCGATTCGCGCCAGATCAGGAGCGATTCATCGATCGCCTCGGTCTCAATGCGCGCATCCGTCAGCGATCTCGCGTGTCCATGCGCGAGTTGATATGCGCTTATCAGGCGGCGGATGTGCTCCTGCTCCCCTCGACCTACGAGGGCTTTGGGATGCCGGCTCTGGAAGCGATGGCCGCGGGCACGCCCGTTGTGGTCGCCAATATCGGCGCGTTTCGAGAGATCGTCGGCGATGCCGGCCTGCTCGTTCCACCCACCGATCCGGTCCATCAAGTTGAGGTCGTGGCCTCGCTTCTGGAGGATGCTCATCTCAAGGCTCGATTGATCGAGCGAGGTCGCGCGCGCGCCGCTCGGTTCAGTTGGATGGAGACGGCGCGGAAGACGCTCGCCGTGTATCGCCGCCTGTATTCCGGAGGCGTATGATCAAGGTCCTCTACCTCAATCCGTCCTCGCATTTAGGTGGTGCCGAATGGGTGCTCCACGATGTCGTGACGCATCTGGATCGCGCCCGATTCGAACCCGTGGTCGCTCTGCCCAAGGAGGGCCCCCTCGCCACGAGCTTGAGAGCAGCCGGCATCGACGTCCGCGTAATAGGGAGCTTCGCGCCTCTGTTGAAGCTGGGCCGATACAGCCGCTGGCGCGATTACCTCCAGATCAGTCCGGCCCTGGTTGATGCCCTCCGCGGAGGGCGAGAACTCTGCCGCCTCATCCAGGACGAAGGCGTCGCCATCATTCACGCCAATGGTATCAAGGCCCATGTGCTCTCGGCACTGTTGCGGCCGAAACTTCGCCTCCCCATCATCTGGCACGTCCACGATTTCATCGGGAGGCGCCGATTCCATCGACTCTATCGCTATTTGGCCGGTAGGGTGCCATCTCTGCTGATCGCCAATTCACGAGCCGTGGCCGCCGATCTCGGTCTCGGCGTCAATGTCATCGTCGTGTATAACGGCGTCGATCTCCGGAGATTTTCGCCGATTCGGGGGAGCACCGGAGGCGAACCGTATCATGTCGGGATGATCGGTGTGCTGGCTCCCTGGAAGGGGCATGGAGTCTTTTTGGAAGCCGCGCGACGAGTGAGCGCGAAGCTCCCCAACGTCCAGTTTTGGATCGTGGGCGATGAGATTTACGATACCGATGGACACCGGGGATATCGGCGTCGATTGGAAGAGCGGGTTCGGGAAGCTGGACTCCATGAGCGGGTCCGATTCACCGGCTTTTGCCGGGACGTGACCAGGATCATCAACGAACTGGATATCGTCGTTCATGCGTCGATAGAACCGGAACCGTTTGGGCGCGTGCTCATCGAAGCGATGGCTTGTGGAAAACCGGTGATTGCCAGCCGTGCCGGAGGCGTGCCGGAGATCGTGGAACATGAGATCAACGGGCTCCTCGTCGCTCCCGGTGATGGCGGGCAATTGGCCGACACGATCGTGCGGTTGTTGAACGATGCTGCCGAGCGAGAGCGGTTGGGAGAAGCCGGGCGTCGGCGCGTCGAGGAGCGTTTTTCGCTGGCCGAACAGGTCGAGCGCATTCAGCGCATTTATGAATCATTGTGGCCGTCCAACGAAAGGGGACGAGCGGATCGCGTTCCGACGGCCCATCGCTGATCGATGATGCGAGTTCTGCAAGTGGGAAAATTTTATTATC
>RFHM01000451.1 GCA_003696865.1 Acidobacteriota bacterium
GGAAACACAGTGTCTTTCCATTCGCTCGGACCATGTGTCATCCCCGGATGATCATCGCTGGTGATCGAGATCTATCCCATTGACCGGACGCAGGCCCAGACGATATAGCCGAGGATGAGGAACTCGACGGCATCGAGGAGACCGATGACGAAGAGCGTGAGCGTGATCTTCCGCCGGCTCTCAGGGAGCGTATGGCGCGTTGTGAGACGCTCGTAGAGCCGATGCGTGGTGGAGGTCACTTCGTTGGCCAGCAGGCCCAGCCAGTGATAGAAGACGACGAACAGGATGGGAACGATCGCCAGGACGCCGGGATAGATGAGGACATAGATGAAGAGCGCCGTGAAGTAAGCGCCTTCCCAGCGAATGAGCCAACGAAGTTGTCCTACGCCTTCGATTTTTCGATCCGCATCCCGGGGAGAGAGCCCTTCTGTACCGCCGAGCAGATGAACGAGCCCGCGAATGCGCGTCCATCCGGCGATGTTGATGCCGATGCACGCCAAGGTGAGGAGGAGCAGAATACCGGTGGCGAGTCGAAATTCATTCATCGTTCGCGCGAAGAAGAGACGTCCGTTCATCGACCCTCCGAATATCACATCGACCCGGACTGTGCACCGGACGTCGGCTCGATGCAATGATCGGTCCAGCCCACGTTGCGTTGACCGAACCTGGGAGTGAAATCACCGTCAGATGTCTTGTTTCCATAAGAGTCGATTGGCGATGATCAGAGGAGTGATGATCCAGATCACGAGCATGGCCATCACCAGGGTCATCACCCCGGCCATCCCACCCAGAGTGCGCACCAGCAGGGCGCCGGCGGGACCGAACATCTCCCGGCCACCGAGGAGAATCAATCCGGCCACGCGCACGATGTCGACGGGGTTCCCGAACAGAGAGAATAGAGTGAACGCATTGGCCAGGGTCGGCTTCATGAGGAAGGTCGCACCGATGACCAGGAGATCGTAGAAGATGACGAAAAAGAACCAGAGGAACATGGCCAATCCGAAAGCGCTCGTCCGCCTCTGCGCGGCGATGGCCGCCAAGATGGCCAGACTCAAGAAGGCTAATCCCAGGCAGAGGGCCAGTCCGACGAACATGAGATAGCGCAGCGAGCCCTCCGCGCCGACGTTCACGGCGATGATCACACCGGCCAGTCCGAATCCAATGAGCGTGGAAACGAGAATGGAGCCGAACAATCCCAATGTCTTCCCCAGCAGGATTTCGCTTCGACTGATGGGTTGAGCGAAGAGGAGTTCATTGGCTGCCTTCTCGCTGGTGAAGCTCAGCGTCCCCATGAGCAAGGCCATCAGAGGGACGATATACAGGACCAGATTGAGTAGACTGGCCGAGGTGCGCGTGAACGACTGGAAGCCGACATATCCGGCCGTGGTCAATCCAAAGGTGGAGATGCCCAATGCCAGGACGCCGAAGACGATCGCGAAGATGAGCGTCCATTTGCTCCGAACGGTGATCTTCAGTTCCTGACCGGCGATATGTCGCATCACGTCAACATCCATGGATCAGCGATCCCACTTTTCCCAGAGATCGTCCCATCGAAGCACCTGACCCCGATGATCCCGGGCGAACGCCTCGGCGGCGCCACGCTCCCGGAAAGCCACCAGGTGCGAATCCATGGGCGTGCGGAGTTCCCGGGCGTAGACGAAAAACGCCCGCTCGGCCTCTAACCACTGCCGACGGTGATAATCATTGACGAAGAACGCCCGGGCCGTCTCCTTCTGTTGCCTCATCCGGACGAAGCGGATCATGCATCCGATGTCGTCGAATTTGAAGACCTCCCCGTCGACATTGATCATCTCGGCGGCGAATCGCTTCTCCGAGATGGCCATGCGACAGAACGCGCACATATCCTCGTTGAGCTGGATGGGGACGGGCTGGGGTCGTCCCTCGGTGCAGCCACCGAGCGACAGGCTCATCGCCATGAGCACGCCCAGCCACTTAGGCATCGCGTCGTTCTCCCGCCTGAGCCAGATAGAGATCTTCCAGTGAAATCTGTTCGGCGCCAGATGTGAGCGTCACCAACCGACCATTCATCATGATGGCCACGCGATCGGCCAGGTGCTGCACTTCCGAGAACACATGGGTGGCGAAGATGATCGTCGTCCCTTCGTCTCGGAGACGGCGCATGAGATCACGGAACCGGATGACGCCCTCCAGATCCAGACTCAGCGTGGGCTCGTCCAGAATGAGATAGGGTGCCTCCGGCAAGCAAGCCACGGCCAGGCCCAGTCGTTGAACCATACCGCCGGAGAGCTCGCCGATGCGCTTCTCGGCAAAGCCGTTGAAATTGAGTCCCGAGCGGGCGAGGAATTCGTCGATGCGGCTCGATGGCACGCCGCGAAGTCGGGCGTAAAACTCCAGCACTTCGCGGGCCAGGAGTTGATTGTGAAAGGCCACCCGCTGCGGCAGAAAACTGATATACTGACGAGCCGCCTTGGGCCGTTCCCACACGTCTATCCCGTTGATGAGAATCTGTCCCGACGTGGGAATGGTGAGGCCGGCAACGGCCTTGAGCGTAGTCGTCTTCCCGCTCCCGTTCGGGCCGAGCAGGGCCAGGATTTCACCATCGCCGATCTCCAACGAGAGATCATCGACGGCGATCACGTCGTCATATTTCTTCACCAGATGTTTGATCTCGATCATCGCCGATGCTCTCTCCAGAGGATGGTCAACGAAGCGCCGAACATGGCCAGGGAGAAGAAGGCCGAAGGGGGTGAAGGTGATCGGCGCTGGGGGTGGCTCGGCCATATCCGGTCGGGAAGATCCAACGAGGGCGGTCGCATCAACGGGAAGGGATCGCGCTCGTTCGATCCTTCGATGACGGGGAACAACGCCTCGGCCTGGGCCAGCGCTTGGGCGGCCGGGCTGTACAGGTAGAGGCGCAGTCGCGCATGACGCCCTTCCAGGTACTGGAAGATGTTCTGAATCCGGAATGGGAGATCCCCGATCCCATCTCCATCCAGATCGTAACCGGTGTATCCATCCCAGTAGTTTCCTCGTCGCTGGTGGGACCAGTGAGTCGTCGTTCGCCGTCCGACCAATCGAAGGGGACTCAGGTTGTCGATGAAGGCATTCTCGGTGAACGTGTTGTCCAGCGCGCTGCTGAACAGTTGAATGGCGGCATCGTTACCGATGATCAGGTTGCGTCGGAACAGATTGTGCATGGAATTGTCCAGGAACAGCCCCACGCCATTATCGGCGATGACATTCTGTTCGGCCAGCGAGCGATCACAATCTTTGAACAGGACGCCCAGCGCACTATATCCCACGCGATTGCGAAAGAAGACGTTGCGCCGGAAGGTCAGCTCATCGGAATACATCAGCGCCGCCCCGGCGTAGTTGCCGTATAACAGGTTCTCTTCGAACAAGCTCACGTTGGAGTACATGTAGTGCAGTCCGTAGCGCGAGCGTTCGATGCGATTCCGACGCACGATGTTGTGATCGGCGTGATCGAAGTATATACCATCGCGAACCCGGACGATGACATTCTCTTCGAAGGTGTTACCCGCGCAGTTCCACAGGTGGATCCCGTTTCCTCGTCGGCCAATGTCCAATTCGCTCCGACCCTCGATGCGGTTCCGGACGATCGTATTGCCGTTGGCCGCCGAGAGATAGATCCCGAACAGGATGGAGCTGAGATCATTGTCGGCGATCGTGTTGCCATCGGATTTGACGAGGATGCCGGCATCGTTGTCTTCCAGTCGGAGGCCGCTCTGTTCGATGCGGAATCCGCGCACCGTACAATGGTCGGCCACGATGGTGATGACGCTCCCCCTCCCATCGCCGCGGATGGTGGGATGATCGATCCCCCGGAGCACGAGCGGCTTGTCAATGACCAACTTCTCCCTGTAGAGCCCGGGCGATACGAGAATGGTATCTCCCGGTTGGGCGGCGTTGAGCGCCGCACCGATAGTCCGAAAGGCCGCTCCCGATGAACCCACCGTCAACGTATGCGTCGGCGCGGCGAGCGCCAGGATGACCGAGAGCCAACCGCTGGTGAACGTCGCCTGTATCATGACCTCATTCTTCCGCCGATTTGGCCGACAGGACAATGGCCACGAACAACAGTATAGCAAACAACACCAGCGAGTACGATGCCAATCCCGGCCAGCTATACACGGTGAAATTGGCGATCTGCTCCTTTCCGATGAGAGGCGGGGTGAACGGTTTCACCTTGATGGCCGCATTGGGCGCCAGGTTGTGACCGTAGGTGTAGAGTCGGTAATAGAAGCTCCACAGCGAGAAGAGTCCGAAGTAACTGAACAGCACGAACACGTCCACGAGATTGGACATCTTGCCGATGACCATAGCGCGAAGGGCCAGGAGAATGAGGGCGCCGATGCCGAAGGGAATCCACTTGAACTCGCTGAAATCGCTCTCCAGGAGCGGTCGCATGCCGATGTAATGGTTCAACTCGTTGATCTCTCGCAAGTCATCTCGTTGAGGGGTCTTCCCTCCCTCCAGCTTGTAGGCGTAGATGTGGAGCTTCAATCCATCGGGATACTGATTGGAATAAAACGTCATGTTCCACAAAGGAAAGTAATACGCCGGAAGGAGCACGACCACGGCCACCAGGATGAGGAGGCGACTGTTCAACGTGAGCGGGAGATCGAAAAAGACGTTCGCTTTGTCCAGCCACTTTTCCATGAGATCCTCCCTTTCCTGCTCGGCCCGGGAATGTCGGGAGGGTGAGGTGGGCCCTCACCCTCCCTCTTCGGCTTCACGCTACCGCGGTTTGACGAGGAGGTATCCCTGCATCTCCTGGTGCAGTGCCGAACAGAAGTTGGTGCAGTAGTAAGGGAATACTCCGGGCTTATTGGCGACGAACTCGATCGTTTTGGTCTCTCCGGGATCGACGACGACGTTGATGTTGTATTGGCAGATGGCGAAGCCATGGAGCTCGTCGGTGGTTTGTTCGATGTTGGTCAGGTAAATGGTCACCCGATCGCCCTGATTGACCTCGATCTTGGTCGGCGCGAAGCTGCTGCGAACGGCGGTCATCTTCACGATCACGTGATTGCCGCGACGAGTGGCGCCGGCTTGATTGACATCCCAGATGGCGTTGGGATTCTTGCTCTCCTCTTTGGGATAGACCTCGATGGGATGGAGTTTGTCGGCGCGAATCGCCTGGGCGTAGTGCGGTTCCGGCTCGGTGAACGCGTCATAGAGCAACTTCATCTTCTCGCCGGTGATGTCGATGAGCTGCGAACACTCCGGTTGCGAGGGACCGACGCTCAGGTGTTTGCCGTGCGAGAGCTTGTTCAGCGCGATGACGTACTTGCCATCGGGATGCATGGTGTCGCCGCCGGGAATGCACAGGTGACCGATATTGTACGTGATGGGGATCTTGTCCACCACCGCCCAATCGCCGCCCAGTCGCCACTTGGCGATGGCGCTCTCCACGAATAAGCTCGTGTAGGCGAATCCCTTGTCGTCGAACTGGGTGTGGAGTGGCCCGAGACCCACGTTGACTTCGGCTTCTTTGACCGAATCGTAGTTGAGCACGGGGATACCATCCTCCTCGCCGGTGAAGTCTTTGTTCTCGATGGCCTTGAGAATCTTCTCGAAGTTGAACACGGTGGTGATCTCCTGGAGTTTCCCACTGGCCACGATGTAGTTCCCGTCGGGACTCACGTCCACACCATGGGGGCTCTTGGCGGCGGGGATGAGATAGGCCAGGCCTTTGACTTCCTTGGGATCGATGACCTTGGCGCCGCCGATGATCTTGTATTTCCCCTCCTTGATCGCTTGTTCGGCGGCTTTCCAGTTGACGGCGATGACGTAGTCCCGGTCTTTCTGTGAAGCGGTCACCTCCAGCTTGCCGGTGGCGCGTTCGGAGTTATAGCAGCTCCAGAACGCCCAGTCTTCGCTCGGCCCTTTGCCACACGAGCCGAGATCCCAATTGAACGGTGGCGTGAGCAGTTCCCATCCCAGGCTCATCTCTCCCGTCTCCGGATCGACGGCCACCGCGCCCACCACGCCTCGATATTTGGTGGCATAGTCCTCGATGCTCGCGTAGGTTCCCAAGGGGAGGGGAACGGAGAATCGGGTGGCGATGAGGACGTACTCGGTGTTGTTGGTCACGAAGCTGCAACCGTGATTGCCGGAGACATTGGGGATGGGGCCGAAGATTTGCTTGGTCTTGAAATCCCGGAGATCGATGCGCGCGATCCGAGCGTTGGCATTATCGTTGACGAACAACCAACGACCATCGTAATCGCCGTTGGTCTTGCTCAACGCCGGGTGGTGAACATCGCCCCAGGTGAACTCGCCGAGCATCTTCTTGCTCTCTTCATCGTATCCATAGCCCGTCGAGGGATACGGCGAGAACACCGGAATGGTGGCGATATGTCGCATCGAGGGAATGCCCGCGACGAAGACCTGTCCAGAATGGCCTCCGCTGTAGAAGAGATAATACTCGTCCTGATCGCCTGGCGGCACATAGGTGGCAATGGCCGCTTCGGCCACCGCACCACGCTGTTCGGTCGGTTTCTGTCGACAGGCCACGAAGGCGAGCGAGACCGCCAGCGCACACAGGACGCCTAATCCAAACCAGGTCCATTGCGTTCGTTTACTCATCATAAGTCCTCCTTTCGTTGTATGAATGTTTCGGCCACGACCATTGGCCAAGCTCACTTCGCTCTCGTCATCCGAGGGTCACCGACCCCCGGCCTTTTGCGCCTGTTGCTCCAGCTTCTTCTCGTAGGCTCTCTTCAGCAGTGAGATTGCTTCCAGCTTCTCGGCCTCGGTCAGGTGAATCTGTCGCGAGAGGACGACGGCCATCGTCCCCGTGGGATTGGCCAGGAAATCTTCCAGCGTCCGGCCGAAACGGCGCTGCACATCGACGTAGGCTTCGGCCAGATCGGGACCGATCTTGGTCGCCGAGATGATCCCCAGGCTGCTGACCGAGTGGCAGATGAAACAGCCGTGTTTGACGAAGAACGCGCCTTCGCCTTGGAGCATACGCCGTTCGCGCTCCAGTTCCTCCGGCGTCGGTTTGTCCACCGGTTTGGCTCCCGGAATATAGTCGACGGGCAGGTCCACGCTCTTCCAGCTCATCACCAGGAGGGCCAGCGCTTGGGCATCGCGACTGTTGAACCCGAAGTCGGGCATGACGGTGGTCGGCGACACGGCCTTGGGATTCTTGAAATGGGCCACGTGCCAGGCGAACACCGTCTTCTTGCCAATCACTCGGGAGTAGTCGTACTGCTCGGGTTTCTTATCCCCCACGAAGGTGAGATCGGGTCCGATGCGGCCGCCGCGACCGTTGATCTTGTGGCAGGCGCGGCACCCTTTGTCGCGCACCAACCGCTTGGCGTGATTGATCGTGGGGGCCCCTTCGGTCTGGCGATCATAGCGATGGCAGAGATTGCAGTTCATCTCCATGAGCGCGCGCTTGCTCCTCACCAGATAAAACTGAGCCAGCCGTTGACCTAACAAGGGCTCGTTCCAGTGTTCGACGAAGCCGTGGGCGGCTTCCGTCTCCGTCGCATATCCTTGACCGCCGTGACAGATCGTGCAACCGTAGCGTCGCAGCGGGTGCTTCTGGAGGATCTCCTTGGGGTGCGTCCGGAAGGGCTGGGGCGCATTTTCCAGTCCCTTCCATTCCACGCCTTGATGACAGGTGATGCAGCGATCGACGCGCCCGAGTTCTTTGACCCAGATTTGTTGTAACCCGCGAGGCACCTGCGCCGCTCGATCTTCGCCGAATTTCTCCGCCACCAGAGCGCGGAATTGGGCTTGATACCTTTTCCATTCGGGCGTGAGCGCTCCCCAGTAGATGACGCCGGTGAGGACCAGCGCCAGCGCGCCAAACGCATAGAGCCAAACAGAGTCTCTCTGATACACGGTGCGCCTCCGTCAGAATCGTCGTGGTAACTCTGGCCAACTCTCCCATGGCCAGTAGAAATCCCAGAATGGCCCCCGCATGAATGTGCCGATGATGGTCAACATGACGACGGCCAAGACGATGATGAGAAAGACGAGATTCTGCCGCCGTCGTTCCCGCGGCCACCATACGCCCACCGTTGGCAGTGGCGTCTTATCCACATAAGGCCATACGACCAGCCAGATGAGGAGCAAAGCGGGGATGAGAATCCCTCCCACCAATGCGCCGTTGAGCGTCCATCCGCCAATATGGATGGTCGTGTCGGCGACCAGTTCCTGCAACCAGAGGAAGTACCAGGGCGCTTTCGCCGGATTGGGCGTCTCGCTGGGATTGGCCGGTTCCTCTAGCGGCGCTCGAAACAGGATGGTCAGAAGGACGGACACGGCGAACGTCCCCAACATCACCGCCGCCAGCCGCCGCGTCAGATGAGGCGAGGCTTGAACCGTGTGTTCCTCCTCATCGAGGAGCGCCGTCTCCACGTGGACGGTCGCGCCACTGGCGATGCCGAGCAGAGAATACGTCTTGCTCTTCGCCGGTGGCGCTTTCTTCACTCGCTGGGCGAGCGCAAGATGGTCCACGCAAGCCAGGCCACCGTCTTTCCTGATTCGCCACATGTGGTAGGAGAACAACAGGAGCACCACCGTCGGCAGGAAGAAACAGTGGAGGACGTAAAACCGAATGAGCGCGCTCTGCTCGATGGTGGTGCCGCCGAGGAGCAGGAAACGGATCTTCTCCCCGATCAGCGGAGCGGCGCTGGCGATGTTCGTGCCCACGGTGATCGCCCAATAGGCCAGTTGGTCCCAGGGGAGCAGGTAGCCGGTGAACGAGAGGAGCAACGTCGCCAGCAGCAGGATCACCCCGACGATCCAGTTGAGCGGGCGATTCTGATGAGCGGCCGTACCGTTCTTGTAGGCGCCGGTGAGGAAGACGCGCACCATGTGGAGAAACACGACGGCCACCATCAAATGAGCCGCAATCCGATGCAGTCCGCGCAAAAACCATCCGTACGAGACGGTGTACTCCAGATCTTTCACCGAGAGATAGGCGCGTTCCACCGAAGGGACGTAGAGGAACATGAGCACGACCCCGGTGACGGTCAGAATGAGGAACAGGACGGCGGAGATCGTTCCCAGCCAGAAGGAGTAGCTCCAGGAGAGACTTCGGTGGGTCACTTTGGCCGGAAACCAGTGCAGCAGGAAATTGCGGACGATGGAGTCGCCCGCCTCGCGGCTGCTGGCCGGCCGCCAGGTCCAGGTCAATTTTTCCCAGGTCGATCGTTTCGTGGCCATGGCGCGATTCCTTCACAACGCGTGCGAAGCCTCGGGTGGGAGCGGCGAAACACCGGGTCGACGGCGCGCGGCGGGGCCGCCGAAGAGTCAGGGGAGGAAGCTCTGGGTACCGCCTTCCACCCTCCCGCTCGCCTCGCCGTTTCGGTTTTTCGGCGTTCGCCGTTCATCGTTTCGGTCCTCCACGGGCGCTTCACACGGTGAGTCTGAAGTCTTGCCCTACCTCTTGGGACATATCGACGATGAGCTGACCATCGTCAGGGGCGATTTCCAGCTTGTAGTAAGCCAGCGGTCGCGGTGCCGGACCGGCATAATTAGTGCCGTCGCCGTAGTACTTCGAGCCGTGACAGGGACAGTGAAATTCGACGCTCTCTTGAAATTGGCGATTCCCGACCTTGACCGTCTTGGGTCGGTTCAGCCGTTGCAGTTTCACCGTGCAGCCGAGATGCGTGCAGATGGCCGAGATGGCATAGAACGTGTTCCCCTGGCGGAAAATGAACACTCGCTTATCTTCGAGGAACTGGACGCCTTCGCTGAATTGGTCGGGCGGTCCGACCTTGAATCGGCGGGGTTCTTCGTAGAGGACGTTGGGCACCAGCGAGCGGATGAAGGCGTAGATCTGACCGGCGATGGCCGCCAGAGTCGCGCCGATGCCCAGCCGCACGAGGAAAGATCGTCGCGACGTGTTCACCGCCGAGGATTCCCGTTCCTCACCCGCCTCAGACGGGGAGAGCGCGGGCGTCGCCTCCGGCGAGGGCTTCTCGTTCTTCATAGTAAAAGACCTCCATCGTCATGGCATCTGTTGGGCAGCGAATGGCACACAGCCCGCAGCGGATACATTTCTCGTCGTCTTTGATCATCGCCGAGAGCGGTTGATCCAGAGAGAGCCCGCGGGCGGCGATGATGGCCTCCTTGATCTCAGGATCGACGTCGAGATCATCCAGTGGCACGAGCTTGAGGCAGTATTCCGGACAGACATCGACGCAACGATTGCAGAGCACGCATTTGTCGGGATCGTAGATGGTTTGAATGTGGCAAGCGAGGCAGCGCTCGGCCTGTTGCCGGGCCTCCACCTCGTCATAGCCCACTTCCACCTCGGAGATGCCCGTTCGACGGTCGAGCGAAATGGTCGGCGGCGGCTGGCGGCGGCGCTTCTCATAGCCTTCGGGCATGACATAGCGGCGGGTAGGAATCTTCTCCACCGAGAGGTGAACCACCGGCCGCTCGGTGACGCCGCGGAGATAGTCATCGATGGAGAGAGCGGCGCGCTTGCCGTTGGCCACGGCTTGGATGAGATTGCGCGGGCCGAAGGCGACGTCGCCGCCGGCAAACACTCCGGGAGCCGTCGTGGCCAACGTTTCCGGATCGACTTTGATCGTCCCTTGAGGCGTGATCTCCACCCCATCTTCGGGCTTCAGGAAGGAGAGGTCGGCCTGTTGCCCGATGGCCAGGATGACCGTATCGGTGTCCATGACCTCGTGAATGCTCTCGTCGTAAATGGGATGGAAGCGCCCCTGCTCGTCATAGGTACGCTTGACGCCGATGAGCTCGACGGCGCGCACTCGCCCGCCGTCGCCCAGGAAACGGCGCGCTCCCCGTTGGGTGTGGAAGACGATGCCTTCCTTCCGAGCCTCCTCGAACTCCTCTCGACCTTGAGTGGTGCGCATCACCGGCATCTCGTCGAACGATTCCAGACTGATCATGCGCACATCGGGCACTCCGGCGCGCACGGCGGCGCGCGCGGCATCCAACGCCGCCACCATCGCTCCCTCGACGGCACGCTGCTCCGATTCCATCTCCAGCGCCGTGCGCAGCGCCAGAC
>RFHM01000452.1 GCA_003696865.1 Acidobacteriota bacterium
GCGCGGTTCCGGCCGCGAGGGCGCCGTGGTCACAGCGGCATGAGCTATCCGAGTTTCCTCTGGAAAAATGGGATGCGCAATAAGCGCCGCACGATCCTCACCGTGCTCAGCGTGTCACTGGCCATTTTCGTTCTTTCGACCTTGTTGACGTTGGTTCACGAAATCGACCGGAATCTGGAGGAGTCCAATCCGTTGCGCCTGGTGACGCGGCACGCCGTGTCGCCCACCAACATGTTGCCACTCCGGCATCGCGCGCGCATCGAGCAGATCCCCGGGGTGGTCGCCGTGACGCCGTTCACCTGGTTCGGGGGGATTTACATCGATGAGGCACATACCGATTTCGCCCAGTTCGCCTGTGATCCGCGCGTCCTGTTCGACATCTACACCGAAATTCACCTCCCACCGGAGCAGCGACGAGCCTTCGTCAGGGAGCGCACCGCCGTCATCGTGGGCCGACGAAAAGCCAAGGAGCACGGCTGGACATTGGGCGATCGCATCACCCTTCGGGGCACGGTCTTCCCCGTCGATTTGGAGTTGACCGTTCGCGGCATTTTCACCGGCAGCGTGAACGACGAGTCCAGTATTTTCTTCCATCACGAGTATTTCGAGCAGGCGTTGAAGGACACCATGGGCTGGCCGGCATTCACCGCCATGTACTGGTTGCGCGTCGATTCCATCTCATCGGTATCCCGGGTGAGTCAGGCGATCGATACCTTATTCCGCAATACCGATGCTCCCACCAAGACGGAGACGGAAAGGGCCTTTCAGGCCGAATTCTTCACCATGCTGGGGAATCTCAAAACATTGGTGGCAACCCTCAGCGGCGTCATCCTCTTCACCCTCCTGTTGGTGACGACGAATACGATGGCCATGTCCGTACGCGAACGGACGCGCGAGATCGCCATCATGAAATCGCTGGGTTTCCGTCGCCGGGAGGTGCTCGCGTTGTTCATCGCCGAGGGCGTGCTCATGACGTTGACCGGGGGACTCATCGGCTCGCTGGTGGCCCGCCTCATATTCACTCATTTCGCGCTGGTGGATGTTGGCCGGTTGACGCTCAATATCTTTCAACGGTTCGAAGTGACGGGGGAGGTCATCGGGCTCGGACTGCTGGCCTCGGCCCTGGTGGGATTGCTGAGCACGGTGATACCGGCTTCGCGGGCGGCTCGATTGACGGTGGCCGACGGATTGCGCCACCTCGGTTAGTCGCGTCCATCGTTTCACCGTGCTCGTTGATCATGCGTGGAGGATCGCGATGGCCATTCCATTGAAATACAATTTTCGCAGCTTGTTCGTGCGGCGGGTGAGCACAGCCATGACGGTGCTCAGCATCGCCTTGGTGGTCGCCGTCTTCGTCGGCGTCATGGCGCTGGCCACGGGATTGGAGATGGCGCTGGTCACCACTGGCGATCCGCTCAATGTCCTGGTGCGCCGTCGGGGATCGGATTCCGAGTTGAGCAGTTTCATCTCGCGCGAGGCCTTTCAGGCGATGCGGTTTCTGCCCGGCGTGCAAATGAATGCCGATGGGACGCCCATCGCTTCGGGAGAGATCGTCGTGGTCATCAATCTGCCCAAGCGGGGTGAACAGAAGGGATCGAACGTCACCATTCGAGGCGTGTCGCCGGTCGGGTTGGCCCTGCGGCCGCAGCTCCACATTGTCGAGGGACGGCTGTTTCGACCCGGACTGCGCGAAGTGATCGTCAGTCGTCGCATCTCGGAGCGATTCCAGCACACCGGCTTGGGAGATCGGTTGCAATTCGGTAAAGGCGAATGGGAGGTGGTGGGCATCTTTGATGCCGGCAACACGGCGTTTGATTCCGAGATCTGGACCGACGTCAATCAACTGGCCAGCGATTATCATCGAGAATCGTTCTCATCGGTCCTCCTTCGGGCCACTGATGAAGCGGCGGTCAAACAGATCATCAATCGGATCGAGAATGATCGCCGCTATAACCTGCTGGCCCAACCCGAAGTCGAGTACTATGAGGAACAAACCAGGGCCGCCGGTCCCATCAAGCTCCTGGGCATGTTCATTGCCATCGTCATGGGCATTGGCGCCTGCTTTGCGGCCATGAATACCATGTATGCGGCGGTGACCTATCGGACGAGGGAAATCGCCACATTGCGCGTCCTGGGTTTCAAACGGGGAAGCATTCTGCTCTCCTTTCTGACCGAGTCGCTTCTCCTGGCGCTGATCGGTGGTCTCATCGGGTGTGTGCTCGTGCTGCCCATTCACGGGATCACCACTGGGACGGCCAATTGGCAAACGTTCAGCGAGATCGCGTTTGCTTTTCGCATCACGCCGGAACTCCTTCTCTGGGGGATGGGATTCGCCGCTCTGATGGGATTGTTTGGAGGCATATTCCCGGCGCGTCAGGCGGCCCGGCAATCGCCGGCGGCGGCGCTGCGCGAGGGCTGAGCGGCTCATCGCCCGTTACCGGTGATTCGTCGGTCGCCAGAGCGCACCGGTGGGCGAGGACGTCACTCAGCCTTCTCGCCTGGTGCGCGCCTCAGTTTCTCCATGAGGGCGTCGATGCCGGCTTGAGCGACCTCACGGTCTTGCTCTGGTGAGCCGGAGCTGCACCCTACGGCTCCAACGATGCGCCCGTCGATGAAGATCGGCACTCCGCCGCCAAAGATCATGAACCGTCCTTGATTGCTCACATGGATGCCGAATGCCGGTCCTCCCGGCTTCCCCACCTCGGCGTACTCGTGCGTCGGTTTGCGCGTTCCGGCAGCGGTGAAGGCCTTATTGATGGCGATATCAATGCTGGTGATCTTGGCGTTGTCCATGCGGTAGAACCCCAACAGATGACCACCATCATCCACGACGGCGATGTCCATATCCACGCCCATCTGCCGGGCTCTTTTCTCTGCCCCATCCAGGATGACTTTGACATCGTCCAGCGTGAGTTTCGGCACTGTGATCATGGCTTGGGAACCTCCTTAGTCTTGGAAGCGGGTGGCGGATCGCGCGGGCCATCCCGATGCTCGGATCTTCGACGAAGCCGCCCATGGTCTCGTGGACGGCACCGAACGGATGAAAATGGACCGTGAGGGATGTCGCCCGAGATGCCATCTTGCCCCGCCCTCTATTTTCCATGGAGAGCGAGGTCCTTCATTCGGGGAGAAAGCCTCGCGCGCGGCGTGGATGGTGAACGCGAGGCTCGTCACACCTTCGATATGCCCCGATTCATCGTTGTTTGACGGCGACTGACTCTTGTTCCAGGAGTTGAGCATGAGCTTGTTCGGCCAGCCAGCGCTCGGCATCGATGGCCGCCATGCAGCCAGTCCCGGCGGCGGTGACCGCTTGCCGATAGACATGATCCTGAGCGTCGCCACAGGCGAACACGCCGGGGACGCTCGTGTAGGTCGAGTCGGGACGGGTGATGATATACCCGCGCGGGTCCATGTCCAGCCATCCGCGGAAAATCTCGGTGTTGGGTTTGTGGCCGATGGCGATGAACAGCCCCTTCACCGGAAGCATCATCCTCTCGCCCGTTTTGACGTTCCTGAGGAGGACGCCTTCGACCTCGTTGTCGCACAGCACATCATAGAACACCGTATTCCAGATGAACCGAATCTTATCGTTGGCGAAGGCGCGCTGTTGCATGATCTTGGAGGCGCGAAGTTGATCGCGACGATGGATGACGTGGACGCGAGTGGCGAACCGCGTGAGAAAAAGCGCCTCCTCCATGGCCGTATCGCCCCCGCCCACCACGGCCACTTCCACATCTTTGAAGAACGCCCCATCACAGGTGGCGCAGGCCGAAACGCCGCGGCCAATGAGTCGTTGTTCGTTCTCCAACCCGAGATATTTGGCCGATGCGCCGGTGGCGATGATCACGGCGTCGGCGAGGATGGGGATTTTCCCGTCAACCAGCAGGCGGAACGGCCGCCCGGAGAAATCGACGGCGGTCACCGTGCCGAATCGCACATCGGCGCCGAATCGCGCCGCTTGTTTTTCGAAAAGCTGCATCAATTCGGGGCCGAGAATCCCGTCGGGAAATCCAGGATAGTTTTCCACCTCGGTGGTGGTGACGAGTTGTCCACCGGGCTCAGGCCCTTTCCACACCAATGGATTCAAATTGGCGCGGGCCGCATAGAGAGCTGCCGTCAGGCCCGCCGGGCCCGTCCCGATGATGACGATCGAACGATGTTCTGCCTGGGAAAAATCAATGCCCTCGAAGGCCGACAGATCCGGCGTCTCGCGCTCTGTGTGTGTCTCTTCTCCGGTCATGGTGCTCTCCTCAGTGTTTCACCTGGGAATCCGGAACCGGCTCGGATCAGGCTCCGGGAGAGGTTCGGCCGTGGCCGTCCTCGCTCTCTGTAACGCCCAGGAGCTTGGCCAGCTCGCTGAGCGGCGGATTACCGTAGTATCGCCCTCGGATCAGGAAAGTTGGCACGCGGCGTTTTCCTCCGTTTTGCTCGATGACCAGTGCCGCCGCCTCGGGATGCTCATCGATGTTGATTTCTTCATAAGCGATACCATGCTCTTGGAGGAAGTGCTTGGCCCGGTGACAATCCGGACACCACGGCGTGCTGTACATCTTAATGACGTGCTCTCCCATACCCCATTCTCCCATCGATCGCGCACCTCCAGGGGCGGGGTGCGAGTATA
>RFHM01000453.1 GCA_003696865.1 Acidobacteriota bacterium
ACACGGCTTCCTCAACCGTCTTGTCAGGAGGGCAGGCTCGCGTGACGAGTCCAATCTGCTCGGCGCGCGTCGCGTCCAATCGCTCGCCCGTCATCATCAACTCAGCCGCGCGCTCTCGCCCGATCAACCGCGGCAGTCTCTGCGTCCCCCCTCCACCAGGAATAATCCCCAGATTGATTTCCGGTAACCCAATTCTCGGCTCACCTGTTGACATGAAGCGAAAATCTAAAGTGAGGACAAACTCACAGCCACCGCCCAATGCGTGACCGGTGATCGCTGCGAGCGTGGGTTTCCTGATGCGCTCGATGCGATTGAATGTGGTGTGGACCGTGTCGATCTTCTGCTCGATAAACTCGCGTTCAAACCGATAATTCCTCATCTGTTTGATATCGGCTCCGGCCATGAAGATCTTTTCCAAGCCGCTGAGGAAGACAATGACCCGGGTTGATTCATCAGCATCTAGCTGTTCACTCACCCGCACGAGTTCATCGTAGAGGTCGTTATCAAGAGCATTAACGGGGGGCTTGTTAATGGTTACACGCGCAATCCCGCCCCGCTTCTCTACCTGCAAGAATGAGTACTCTGACATGACGTCGCGTCCTCCAAAGATCCGCTCTTACTTACTCCTCAAATTTGAAGACGCTCACCGCCGTATCACGCAATAGCGCCTCTTTGGCTTGTGGTTTAAGTTCTAACTGTTCGATTTGCTCTAGACTTTCTTCATGGAGGATGAGGGGATAGTCGGTTCCCCACATCACCTTACCAATGCCTCGGGAGTTGATGAAATGCACGAGTGATCGATCCCAATACTTCGGCGCATGACCACTCACTGCGATGTAGACGTTAGGATGTTTCCACGCCAAGGCGATCAATTCTTCCACCCAAGGCCACCCCGTATGTGCGCCGATCAGTCTCAACTCCGGAAAGTAGAGGGCAATATCATCCAAGAGAAGTGGGCGCCCACAAGCACTGGGCATGAACTCGGCCGAATGTCCGGTCTGAATCATCACCGGCACGTCCAATTCCGCGCACTTGGCGTAAAATGGATACCACTCGGCGCTGTTGATGGGAATGCCGAAGCCATAGGGATGGATATGCGCCCCGCGAAATCCGTAGTCTTTGATAGCCCGTTCCAGCTTACGCACGCCTTCCATCCGCTCGAACGGATTGATGCCAGCCAATCCAACAATACGATCGGGATAGGCGTTAACCAGCTCAGCAATGTCCTCATAAGAAAAATCAGCCCCCATCCTACCCTTACGAAAAAAAGCCTGCTTGAGCGCGGGAACGCAGACTTTCTCAATACCCAACGCATCCATCTTCGCGATGAACTCGTCTGGCTCGTAGCCTCTCATATTCGCTCGGCGTCCCCACTGGATGCCCATCATGAAATAGACTTCTTCGTTATCCAGGAAGAGATGCTTAATGCCCGCTGGCGTAAAAGGATTGCACCAAACGTCAATAGCTCCTTTCATCTCATCATTCTCTCCTTATTGGTGATCCGATTCTGGTTCCTGGACCAGCTCGATCAGAACGCCATCTGTGGATGTGGGGTCCAAAAAGGCAATTTTTCGACCATGCAATCCACGGCGTGGGCGCTCATCCAATAATCGGACTCCCTTCCGATGTAATCGCTCGAGTTCGGCCTCGATGTGATCGGTGTGGAATGAAAGATGATGCACTCCTTCCCCACGCTCCCTTAAGATGCGACCTACCCGAGATGTCTCGTCAGGCGAACTCAGGAGTTCCACATGCACGCCATTCAGGTCAAGGACAGCAACGTCAGTTTGTGACTCATCGAGGAACTCCCGTTCCAGGAGGCGCGCACCAAAAAGTTGGTGGAAGCGTTCAATGGCTGCCTCCAAGTCTCCCACTATGATGGCGATATGATTCAGTTTCCCGATCATGGTGTGTCATACCAAACAAATGGTTGGTATGTTAAAGGCGAGATGCGCTATTGTCAAGAAGAGTTCTCCTCTGATCGTCACCGCTTTCTCGGCCTCCTCCGATTACCTCTGCGATGCTTTCGCTAACCTTTCTCATCCCTCGCAGGCGTAGAAAATCTGAAATACCTCGTTGAATTTCTGAAACCCGGTGACGAGGGCGAAATAGACGCCGAGTTCCACCAGCTCGCTCTCGCTGAAGTGTTGCTGCATCTGCTTGAGGAGATCCCCTTCAAGGGGCGTATGAGAGCGATGTGCCATCAACTCGGCCATTCTGAGAACAGCTTTCTCGCGCGGCGAATAATCGCCCTGCTCATAGGCGTCGAGCTGGTCGATCTTCCATTGAGGAATGTTATTTCGCTTGGCCCAAGCGAGATTAGCGGCCTTTCAGTAGTGGCAATCATTCAACTGCGCCAACTTCAACCGCGCCAATTCCTTAATCTCAGATTCCACCTTCCCGTTTAAAAGCAACTCATAGAGCTGGCCAAACGCTTTGAATGCCTCCGGGATGTGAGCCATAACGCGGGCAAACACAGTATCGCCAATCCAGGCCTCGTAAGTCTCGACAATCCTCCTCATCTCGGGAGGGAGTTCTTCTATTTTCTTTAACGTCACGGCTGGCATAGGGTCCTCCTTGACGGAAATTTTGGCTTCGATACAAACACAATCTCACCGACAAGAACAACTTCATTGACAAAAAGAGCTACCGTTCGATTTTCTCTTCTCGGAAGACTTGACAGGTATTTTTAAGAACGGGCATCCACTTATCACGGTGTTCTTGCTCAGATAAAGTCCGCTCTCCCAGGGGGTCCAGGCCTGTTCGCTTATTGATCAAATACATGGCGGCAAAACGGACCGCCGATTGAAGCACTTCAACCAGGTGCGCGCAGCCAGTATCTTTCCCCACCACTTCGACGATGCGACGATTGATACCTCGCCCGATCACTTCCCCTCGGAGTCGACTCACATGGTCCAGCGCCCGAGGGCAAAGCGTCGGATAGGGTCGCTTGGCCATATCGGCGGTAACCTCCTGAATCTTTCCGCTGGCAACATCCACGAGCATTTCGGCGTGAAAGCTATGCTCGACATCGATCAACGAGGCGAGGACCCTGAATGTCGATCCGCCATCGTCAAAGATCTTGATGTTCACATTTCGTTCGAGAATCGCTCCCATGAGGTCCCTTTCTGCGCTCTGGAGCAAATCACTATCCAACCAGATGTCGAGGTTGAGAGGAGCCGGCTACCGGTGAAAGTGAGGGATGACCTCCGTGCCGAACAGTTTGATGCAATCCAGCACCTTGTCCCACGCCGGTCCTTCCGGTAAGCGAAATCGCATCACGATCTCGTCAACGCCATACTCCCGCTCATACATTTCAATCTGCTTGATGCAATCCTCTGGAGATCCGAGGATGAAATGCTTGCTCCCCCGTTCAATGGTGAAATCCGATTCTGATTGGAATTCCGGGTGGTGGGTCAGGATGCCCCAACGGAAGTAAAACAACCACTCTTTAATGGCGAGGCGACCAAAGACGTCTTCGGCTTCCTGGCGCGTGGGGGCCACCCAGCCATCGCGCATGAGAACCACTTTGGAACGGCGTCCGGCTGCCTGGGCCGCGTCCCGATAAAGCTTAACCTGATCGAGCCACACGTTCTTATCCAGAGGGAATGGATCACTACACCAGGCATCGCCAATCCGACCTGCGCGGGCAATCGTTTTAGGAAACATCCCACCAACCCACCACTCAGGCATCGGCTGCTGGTACGGTTTGGGCGTCAGCGTCACATCCTTGAAATGGTAGAATGTCCCCTCGAAGGAAAATCTCTCTTCCGTCCACGCCCGCCTGATCACTTCCACCGCTTCCTCGAACCGCCGGCCGCGCTCATG
>RFHM01000454.1 GCA_003696865.1 Acidobacteriota bacterium
CCCTGGAGCCAAGCTCCGGGGCATGACGGGAAGCCCCGCCGCTGGTCGGTGGAGAGGCGTCATGTGTGAACTCGTTCAAGGGCCCCTTTCCACACGAAGGAAGCCCCGTGGCTTGTCCGCGGGGAGGAGTCAGATGTCAGCTAGTTCACGGCCGCTTTTTCTCCTCCCGGGAAGCCCCGTGGCTTGTCCGCGGGGAGGGGTCAGATGTCAGCTAGTTCACGGCCACTTTTTCTCCCCCCGGGGAAGCCCCGCAGCTAGTCTGCGGGGAGGAGTCAGTTGTCAGCTCGTTTGGCGGGGGGAGGCGTCGCCCGCGCATCCGAAAAGGCGCCGATTTCTTCAAGGAGTGTATCTTCATGAAACTCAGTCCAATTGAACATCTCACCTTCGCCTACCAGCTTCACTATTACCTTTGTTGGCAGACGCATCGGCTCCGCGAACTCTCATCGGCTGAACAGCACGTGCTTCGGCGGGAATTGCCTCGGATTTGTCGACAGTATGACATGCACCTGTTGAGCGTCACAGTACAACCGACTCACCTGCGTGTACTCCTCAGCCTCAAGCCTGAGCACCGGATCTCTCGAACTGTACAGACGCTGAAGTCCCTGACCGGTCGAGCCGTGGGCTGGGAGCATCCATGGGCTCATGGGTATTTAGCTCGCACCACCGGTCGCGTGAGAAAATCCGCCGTCGCCGAATATCTTCAGCATCAAGAAACGCACCATGAGTATCATCGGCGGGTTCGCTCACCAGTGCGTCGATTCCGGAGAAGGCTCTCAGTCAGTTTGAGTCCGCGTCATGCCGATGTCGAGTTGAATTATCATGTGGTGTTGTCTACAGAGTGGCGACAAGGGTTGTTCGATTCGTCACTGGCCGAAGCATTATGGGCATACTGGCAACGGGTAGCCAATAAGCACGGATTCGGAATTGGCAGAGCAACCATCTTACCCGACCACATTCACCTCATGGTCGCGTTGCATCCTACGCAGGCTCCGGCTCAAGCTGTGAGTTGGCTCATGAATAATGGTCAATATTTCCTCGGCAAGCACTACGGGCAGGCCATCATTCATCGTCGGATGGGGCGGGTGTGGATGCCCTCCTGCTATATAGGTGCAGTAGGCGAGTGGAGTACGGCGCAGTTAGAAGCTTATCTGAGAAAATGCGGAGGGAAGTAACGATCCCCGGAGGCGAGCTCCGGGGCATTCACAGAGTGGGTGGGAGCGGCGTGGACTAGCTGACAAGTCACGGACCCCGGAGGCGAGCTCCGGGGCCTGGCAGGGAGGCCCCACCGCTAGTCTGCGGGGAGGGGGTCATTTGTCGGCTAGTGAGACAGCGCCTTCCCACCTCCGAGGAAGCCCCACCGCTAGTCTGCGGGGAGCGTTTCCCTCAAGGCGAAGTTCCGGGGAAGAGGAAGCCCCACCGCTAGTCGGTGGGGAGGGATCAATTGTCAGCTAGTCCGGAGGCGCTTTTCACTCCCCAGGGAAGCCCCGTAGCTGGTCTGCGGGGAGGCGTCAATTGGGAGCTAATTTCTGCAAAATCGTTCGCTTGACATTGACTTGAGAACATCATCAGTTGTAACCTCAAAAAAGCGGCTCATGACAGGGCGGTCGGTGCGTGAGATGGACATGAAGCATCCCGTCAGTCCCCGCCTCATTGAAGGGGACCAGAGGACACATGAGCCCGCGGGAGGTTGAGATAGAACCGGTGGCTCAAGGGGAAGTAATTCATGGCCAATGATGATGGCGACGTCTGTCCATTTCCAGGAGGAGGGATACCATGGCATTGTGTAAACGCGATCGCGAACCATCTCGAAATGAGCGATCTGACGGGAGATCGTTCTTCCGACTCAGAGATCAGCGCTGGCGATTCCTCATCGGCCTTTCGGTTTCGCCGCTGCTCATCGTCCCATCTCCAAAGGCGAGTTCAACTTCGCTCGGCTCCACGACAATCCTGATCAACGAGGTCCTGGTCAATGCGACGGGGACTACGGAAGCGGCCAAGGAGTGGGTTGAACTGAAAAACGTGAGCGGCACATCGCAAACGCTCAGCGATTGGAGCATCGGCGATAAAGATAGCTGCGATGACTTCCCAGAAGTGACCATTCCGGCCGGCGGCTCCCTCATCCTGGCCGGCGATCGTGCCCAATTTCTGCAAGACAATTCCGGTTTTCAGGGTGCGGTCATCGGATTGAACGGCGCGGTTGGGAATGGACTGCGGAACGATGGAGATCATGTTGCCTTGTTCAATGGTGCGAACTGCTCGGGCACGGAAATCGATTGCGTGCAGTGGGGAGATAATACGGGATGTACCCACTTCAACGAGGTCGATGGGGGCATTCCCTCTCAGGGGAGCGATGGCAAGTCCATTGCCAGGCTGAGCGATACGGATACCGATCAAGACACCGACTGGGCCAGCGGGCAGACGCCCACGCCTCAGGGATTCTCACCGACTTCGGTGTTGCTCATCTCGTTCACCGCTCGGAGCACCAAAGAGGGCATCATCGTTCACTGGGAGACGGTGAACGAGTACAACATCCTCGGATACAATGTTGCAAGGAGTGTTCGCTCCGATGGTCCATTCGCCCGGATGAACGCCGATCTCATTCCCGCCCGGGGAGCAGGTGCCGTCACCGGGGCGGAATATTCTTACTCTGATGACCGGGTTCGGTCGGGCAAGAGATATTATTATCTGCTGGAGGCCATGGAGAGTGATGGTGAGCGGAGGCGGTTTGGGCCCATTTCGATTCAGTTTGGCCGCGTTCGAGCCGCCAATCGTCAGCGATGATCGGCAGAGAGAAGCGCGCGATCCAGGCGAGCGGGCAAGTCACGGACTCCAGAGGCGAGCTCCGGGGCTTTCAAAGAGCGGTAGGAGCGGCATTGAGTAGCTGACAGGTCACGGACCCCGGAGGCGAGCTCCGGGGCATTCGTGAGTGGGGGATGCGGCGTGGACTAG
>RFHM01000455.1 GCA_003696865.1 Acidobacteriota bacterium
ACAATCCACCGCCGAGGCGCAGAGAACGCCAAGATCCTCCTTCGAAAATCGCCACAGATTCCACAGATGGACACAGATTCTTTTCTTCTTCTGTGATCATCGGTGAAATCTGTGGCGTGATGTTCATCCCCTCGGTGTGGCTCGGGCGCGCCATGGACGACTCCTTCGACAATCCACCGCCGAGGCGCAGAGAACGCCAAGATTCTCCAACGGGCTCTGTTCATTTCCTCAATAAGGATGGCGCAAGCTGCCAGCTTGCGTTCCGCGTTCTCGATCTCGGAGATTCATGAATCGCCTGGACGGAGCGTTTACTGCTCCGTTCCCCTCGGGCCGCTCGTCTGAGCCTCTTTGATTTCCTCGAGCATCTCCACGGCGCGCCGCAGATGAGGGATGGTGATGGATCCACCGACCACCAGGGCGATATTGAATGTTTCCAGGAATTCCTCATCGGTCACGCCTTCCTCGGAGCAACGGAGGAGGTGGTAGGTGATGCAGTCATCGCATCGAAGGACCAGGGAGGCGACCAGACCCAACAACTCCTTGACCTTGGTCGGGAGCGCTCCCGCCTCGTAGGCCTGATGATCGAGGGCGAAGAACCGCTTGATGCCCAAGTGACCGCTGGCCAGAATCTGGCGATTCATTTTTTCACGAAACTCCTGAAACTCCTTCAATCGTCGTCCCATTCGTCGTTCCTCCATTCCCATCGATGAGTTCTCCAATCCCCAGAACGCCGATCACCGATGGTGAACGGCGAGCCGAGGGCACCGGCGCAGCGATGCGTCCAGAGTCGATGATCTCGCCATCCTCGCTGACCGCCTCGAACCGCATCTCCTGAGCCGTCACCTCCACATAGAGGAAATGATGCACCTCGTCATTCCCGACGACCGTCAATCCCGTGTGTCGATTGAGATTTCCTCGACGAAGTTTGCCCGCGGCCCCGGTGACGAAATAGGTGATGCCATGTTGGGGAGCGATCCGCTCATAGATGTGATCGTGCCCCGAAAACACGACGCGAACCCCTCCCTCAACGAGAATGGGTTCTAAGATCCGGCGCATTCGCACGTCAGAGCCATGACGCTTCCCCGATGAATAAATGGGGTGGTGGAAGTAAGCGATCTTCCAGCGCGCCGATGACGCGCGCAGGGCGTTTCGCAACCAGCGCAATTGTTCCTCATCGCGCCTTCCACCGCTCAGACGAGTGGAATCCAGAGCGAAGAACTCCACCAATCCGTCGCCCTTGGTGAAGCTATAGTATCGGCGTCCGTTCATATGAAAGAGAGGATAGTTGATGGCCGCCTTCCAGCGTCCGAATTTCACATCATGGTTGCCCAGGGCAGCGTAGAACGTCACGCCGCGCCGCAGTAACTCGGCGTAAGGGATCTCGAATTTCCTCCGGTAATCATGTGGGCTGCCGAACGGATAGATGTTATCTCCAACGGTGATGACGAACGTATAGTGATGGCGGTCATGCCACCGGACCATCTGCTCGGCCACTTTTTTCTGAGCCTGGCCACCGGTGCCAAAATCGCCAATGACGGCGAATTTGACGACGGCATTCTCACCGACGAGAGAGCCAGGCGCCGAGCCGTCAACGACAGCTCCGACCAGGAGACACCCGAGCCAAACGACGAACACACCCCACAGGCCTCGGCGACAGAAGCCGATGAGCCCCTCCACCACGAACATCCTGACCATCCCACGCGCGTGTTGCGAAACTCTCACGTCAGTGAGGATAACATATAATGATGAGGTTGGTGAATTCCCGCATCCTGTGTTACAGTGACCGACGAGATGAAAGAACGATCCGTTTTGTTCGTACACGGAGCATGGGTCGGGCAATGGTGTTGGGAGAAACTGATGCCGTTTTTGCCCCCATACGGGATCAAGGCACTGGCGCTCGATCTGCCCGGTCACGGCGAGAATCAACATCAACGGCGCGTTTCCATGCAAGATTACGTGGATGCCGTCGTCCGCTTCATCAGAGAACGAGAGATGGTCGATCTCGTATTGGTGGGTCACAGTATGGGGGGCGTTGTCATCTCCAAAGTCGCCGAAGTCCTCCCCGATCGGTTGCGCGGATTGATCTACCTGGCTGGATTCGTGCTTCGGGATGGTGAGTCCATGTTGGATAACGTGCCCCAACCGACCGCTGAGCGCTATCGTCGTCTGGCCGAACAGCATCCTCATCAGATGATCACCATGCCGCCGGAGATGGCCCGGAAGTATTTCTTCAATGAAGCCAGCCAAGAGGATGCCGCTTGGGCCTGTGCGCGAATTCAGCCTCAACCATTCCAACCCTTCGCCGATCGGGTCACGATGGGCGCGTTCGCCGGACTCTCTCTCCCCCGACATTACTTTCTCTTCGAGCGCGACAAAGCTCTCCCTCGCGCCTACTGGGAAGAGTTCGCCCGGCGCCTGGGCGGCCAGCCCATCCGACTGGATGCCGACCACTGCCCGATGATCTCGCGCCCGGAGCAGTTAGCCGCGGCATTGGCTCGATTGATGTGAACCCGGTCATTTCCCTCTTGCCATTGAACCCCAGGAGATGTCACAATTCGGCCCGTCTGTGGAGGGAAGTGGAAGGAACAGGTGGTATCCGCCGACGCCGACTCTTCTCGGAACAACAGACGAGTCATCTCTCAGCATTGGAAAGGAGGATTATGATTGTGGTTCATCGATCTCGACGGTTCATCTGTTCGCTCGTCATGGTGGGAATCTGCTGGATGTGGGGATTCCCGGCATCCGGGCAGGAGGCTTCGGAAGCCTACAAGTCACTGCAACGAGGGCGCATTTATCTGGCCCGTCGGAATATTGACGCCGCCATCGAAGCATTCAAGAAAGCCATCGAGCTCCAGGCCGACTATCCCGAAGCCCATTATTACCTGGGTTTGGCCTACACCCGCAAGGGGCTATGGGCGGAGGCCCTGCCCTTATTCCGCCAAGCTATCGAACTACGGGAAGGCGGCATCTATCCGGAGGCTTACCTGGGCCTCGCCGGATGCACGTACTTCCAGGGCGATTTCGCCTCGGCCATCGAATACGTTCAGAAAGCCATCAGTCAACGGGGTGAGGACAAACCGTTTGCCGCCGCCTATAACCTGCTCGGGCTGGCCTACTATCGGAGCGATCTCTATGAGCCGGCGGTGGAAGCTTTTCGTCGCGCCAGCCAACAACGCTCGCGCTATCCCGACGCCCTGTGCAGTCTGGGCGACGCCCTGTGGCTTCAGGCGACCACCCAACCGGGCCGCGGCGAACCCGGCGTCACCCTGGACCGCGCCTGGAAAGAATCCAACATGCGCGAGGCGATTGCTGCTTACCGCCAGGCCATTGAACAGCAATCCAATTTTGCCCGCGCTCACCGCCAATTGGGCTTGGCATTGATCGGCATCGACCCGGAAGAGGCTCGGCGAGAATTGGAACTCTTCCTTCAGTATGCGCCTCACTCTAGCGATGCAGCCTGGGTTCAACAAGTCATCAAGGATCTGCGAAAGATCTCCGATCTGCATCGGTGCGACGAAGCCGACCTCACCCCGGTCACTCTCCAGAGTCAACCGTCCCTGGAATCGCTGACCACGGAAGAAACCCGGAGGGTGAAAGGAGTCATCGAGCTGGGCGCCATCTTCACCGCCGATGGAAAGGTCAAAGCTGTTCATGTGATTAAAGGACTGCGGAGCGACCTCGATGCTCAAGCGATTAAGGCTGTGCGAAACCTCAAATTCCAACCGGCGAAGAAAGATGGTAAACCGGTGTCCGTGCTCAATACGGTGAGGATCACCTACTGATCAGTGGCCTCATGCCGAGCCCGTAAGAGGGCAACGGCCTGCGGGTACAGCGAGCGTGTCGGGGTGGGTCAACCCGCCTCGACGCCTCCGCCCATTGGTCCATCCATCAGTGAGACCCTGCTCTCATCTCCGTCTCTGGAGGAGGTCCCGTTTGGATATCCACCCGACGAGAGGGTGCTTCCGCGCCGAGGGATTTCACCTCGACTCGGAAGCTCGGCCGCGCCGAATCGGGCGAAGCCCCGAGACCGCCGACTGGCCTCAGCGGGCCCATCGCGTCTCGGGCACGCGCAGTCGCGAGCTGATGGGTTTCTTCACCAACAAATCGTGATCCTGCCGCCTCAGAGCTCGTTCAATCGTTTCCACCAGCTTAGCCATGTCGATGGGTTTCTCGACGTAGGCGAAGGCGGCTTCATTCATCGCTTCCACGGCTGAGGCCACCGAGGCGTAACCGGTGATGATGATGACCTGGGTATCTTCGCTGAGGTCCTTGATCTCCCTGAGTAAATGGAGCCCCGAATCGCCCGGCAAGTATAAGTCCAGGAGAACGACATGAACGAATCGGTTCCTGATGGTGCTGAGGGCCATCGGGGGATCCCAGGCCTCAACGACCTCATAGCCATGAAGCTCCAATCCATGGCGAAGCGACTCGCGAGTTAATGGATCATCATCAACGATGAGGACCGTTTTCTTCTCGTCCTTCATAAACTCCTCCTCGTCCCCGCCATGATGCGTCGAGCGGGGTCAAAGCCTTCCCTGAATCAGATGGGCACTCGCTCGTTCTTTACGAATCTCGTCGAGCAGCACCAGGATGTGATCGACATCGAAGGGCTTGCCCACAGTCATGATCGTTCGCCGATCGTGGTCGTGATGAAGTTCGTGTTTGAGCTGTGTACATTGATTCATCAATATGAGGGCAACTTTGGCGTCCAGCTTGCGAAGGGCCATGACGGCGCGAAGCGTACTCTCATCCATGGGGAGATTGAGGATGACGGTCTCGCATTGGTGGTCGGTGAGGGCCGTCATGCCCTCGACGACATCTTGGACGAGAACGGTGCGAACCCCTCTGGCCATCAATTCCCGATGCAACAGAGCGCACGATTCCATATCATCATCCACAATCAATACCGGTGACCGCTGGCGAAACTCCTCGAGGAACGTCACGAACGAAGGAATGTCAATGGGCTTGGTCAGGATGGAAAAGGCACCTTCCCGCTCGGCTTCCTCCATGAGGTCATCGACGGTGTAAGCGGTCATGAGGATGACGATGATGCCGGGCACGAGTTCTCGGGCTCGTCGGAGGGTTTCAACGCCGTTCATGCCCGGCATCATAATATCCATGAGCACGCAATCGAAAGGTTCGGACTGGAGCCGCTCCAACGCTTGCGCTCCGTTGTCGGCGGTGGCCACCTCGATTCCCTTCAACTCCAACACATCGGCCATCGCCTCGGTCAACTCGGGTTCATCATCCACAATGAGGACTCGAAATGGCCGTTCCTCCATCGCTGTTTGCCTCCATGGATGGGGCTCCCTCGCCCCGTTGGGAATCGGACGGATGGGCGACGAACTCGACGAAGAATCGGGTGCCCTGTCCGGGCGTACTCTCGAACCAGATCCGCCCGCCATTGGATTCGACGATCTTTTTGCTCACCGCCAGCCCCAACCCGATGCCCTTCTGCTTGGTGGTGAAGAGAGGTTGAAAAATCTTGGGGGCATCTTCTGGACGGATGCCCTGGCCACTATCGATGACGGCAACGCCACGAGAGCCGTCTTTGGTGAACGTCTCGATGCGCAGATCTCCGCCACGAGGCATGGCCTGAACGGCATTAGAGATGAGGTTGACGAGGACCTGGATGATCTGCTCGGGATCGACATGCACGCCTAATGAGCCGGACTCCAGGGCCAATGAGAAGCGCACGTTTCGGGGGATGCTCGACCGGTCCAGGGCCTCTCTCACCAAGCGGTTCAAATCCGATGGCTCCCGCTGCGGCTGCTTGTCTCGGGTGAAGTCCAACAGATTACTGATGATGCGATTGGAGGCGGTAATCTGATGCGTGATCATCTTCAAATGCCGTTGAATCTTGGCATCGCCATTGTTCAACCGGTTGGCCAGAAAATACGCCGAAGCGGCGATGACGGTGAGCGGGTTTCGCAATTCGTGGCCGATGCTCCCGGCCAACGTCCCCAGCATCGACAACCGTTCCTTACGTCGCAACTCTTCCTGAGCGGCCAGGAGCTTCCGCGTACGCTCCTCCACCAGGGACTCCAGGTGATTGTTCACCTCTTCCAACTGCGCGATCGCGCGATCCAGTTGCTGCTGCCGGTCGCTCAACGTTCGGGCCATGCGATCGAAGGCCATACTCACGACATCGAATTCGTCTCCGTGAAGCTCGACCGAGCCCGGTTTGTAGGTCCCAGCTTCTAACGCCTCGACGACCCCGTGGAGCGCCTCGATCCGCCTCTGGAGGGATCGGGTGATGTGCATACCCAGCAGCATGATGAGGATGAGCGAAGAGAGAGCCATGATCATCATCACCCGATCGGTGTACAACGATAGCCTTTGGATCCCGAGCCATTGGCTCTGGCGGCGCGCCGCAGCCTGCTTGAGGACCTGCTCGAAAGAAGCCCAGAAAGCCTCTCGGTTCTTCCGGATAGTATCCCAGTTGGCCGAGCGAATCAGGCCCTGAGACCACTGCCCGAAGAGTTCCCGAGAGCGCGCCAATCGAGCTTTCGCCTCCGCGTCCGCCTCGATGGATTGACCGGCGCTCTGGAAACGCTCACCGATTGATTGCACGATCTTCGCGATCATCGGATCATCGCTTCGCCTCACCCCACCTCGAACATCTTCTTCCATCCGTTGGAGTTCGACGGCCAAGAGATCGATCTCGTTGAGCAGACTCATGAGTCGCTCGGCCCCCATTTGCTGGTGCCCATAAGATTCCACCATATTGCGCCTGAGAAGGAACTCCACCCCGCTAGCGAACAGAAAGACGCCATAGATGAGGCTGAAGCCGATGAACAGTCGCGTTCCAATTCTGCTCAATCGTCTCTTTTTCGCGCGTTCGCTCATACAGCTTGATCTCCACCATGTGGCGGTGCAAATTCCATACCATCGATTCCGTGTGCCCGAACGTGTGTTACCGCGGATCGGGAACCTGTTGAACTCCAAAAACTTAGGACTACGAGTGGGAAACGCTCTTTATCTCACAAACAGTGCCGGTGGTCGAAGTTGTCACTTCGCGTTTTCAGTTCTGAGACAGTAATGTTTCGTGGTTGCAACAGAGGGACTCCGCTGCGGAGAGCAATCTCTTGGAAGACGTCCGGCTACCGCAAGATGGCTCGCAAGCTCCAGAAGGCCGACTGCACGGGAAGCGTCGATTGGCGATCGATCCAACGGGTCAGGATGCGTTTGAGTTGAGCGGCCTCGGTCGGATGAGTGGCGATGAGGTTCCGGCGCTCACCGGGATCGCGTTTCACATCGTAAAGCTCGAAGGTATTGGCCACGAAGTCGTAGATGAGATGCCACTCCCGAAACATCATGGCGTATTCGAAATAGATGGGACCGCGAGCAGTTCGGGACGTTTCTGCGAACAGAGGACGATTCGGCGGGCCCTCAGGAGCGAGGATATTCACCCCCTCATACTCGGGCGGGGAAGCGATCCCCAGATAGTCGAGGATCGTCGGAGCGAGGTCGATCAGGCTGACCGGCACGTCAACTCGCCGGGCGGTGATCCCCGGTCCGCGGATGACGAGCGGCACGCGAATGGCCTCCAGGTAGAGCATGGCGTCGGCGCCCTCTTGCCCGTGCTCCCTCAATGGGTAACCGTGATTGGAGGTGAGGATGACGAGCGTGTCATCGGCCATTCGAGGAGCTTGGAGAAACTGAAGGAGTCGGGTGAGTTCATGATCCAGGCAGGCGATTTGGCTGTCGTAAAGGTCCACGTCCGTCTCGGTCCCGAACGTCTGCCGAGCGGGACAGGGAGGGGTCGGTTTATAGTAATGGATCCAGACGAAATGCCGCTCATCCCCTGTGAGGCCATCGAGAACGTCGATGGCCCGATCGGTGAGTTCTCTGGCCGTCCACACGCCTCCGTTGGGTGGATGGATATCCACCTCGACGCCGAGCTTAGGGATGCGTTGATAGGGCGGCTGGAGATTGAGTTGGGCGGCAATGTCTTTTCGCTGAATGAATATTGTTTGAACGCCGTGCTGCTGGAGGAGTTGGATGAAGGTGGGGCGGCGTTCATCAAACACCGCCTCGCCATAGGCCGACCGCACCAACGCCGCAAACGCATGCCCCGTGGACGTCGA
>RFHM01000456.1 GCA_003696865.1 Acidobacteriota bacterium
CGATCCAATTCCGCCCGGGCGTGGGCGAGTTTGGCCCGGGCGCGTTGGAGATCGGCTTCGGCTTGCTTCAATTCCTCGGCCATCTCCGGCACGTCCAGAGCAGCGAGGACGTCTCCTTGGCGGACGCCATCTCCGATATCGACCTTGATCCATCTCAGGTATCCGGCCGTTTTGGCATAGAGCGTGACTTGCTCGAACGGTTCGAGACTTCCCGGCAGGACTCGCCGTCGCGTGAGATCATGGCGCTCCGGATAGATCACCTTCACCGGCACGCTCTTGGCCTCGTCGGCCGTTGCCTGGAGTTCGGCGCGCGTTTCCAGCGAATGGCCATTGCACCCGAACCATAGGGCTCCTCCAATGGTCATGAGCGCGAAGATGCTCAGAAATGAGAACCACCTTTTCATCGCCACCGTCAACCTCCTTCTGAGAAAACGAATGGACCAAGGCGGACCGGAAATGTTGCCCGCACCATCGCCCGTCCACGCGATCGGTCATTCTTGACGAGCATTGGTCGAGCCTCTCTCCCGTCGGAATACCGTATAGAGCACGGGAACGACGAGCAACGAGAGAACCACAGCTCCCATGACGCCACCGATGATCGTGCGAGCCAGCGGGACGTTGGCTTCGCCGCCGCCGAATCCAGTAGCCATGGGCAGGAGAGCCAGCACGGTGGTCAAAGATGTCATCAGGATCGGGCGGAGCCGAACCTGGGCCGCTTCCAGGACGGCCCCGCGTACGGGTTGACCTCGCTTTCGTCCCTGGTTGGCAAAATCGATCAACAAGATGCTGTACTCGACGACGAGGAATAATCCCACCGTCCCCAGCACGACCAGGTACCGGGCTCGTAACGCCCGTTCGAGTCAGCGCGCGTACGTTCTGGACAGAAATTCGATCGCGCTCCTCCTCGGCGCCGTTGATCGCGTGGCGGGTTTCAGCAGACGAGCACAAAACGGTGGGATCAAGGTGATGGAGATGAAGTACGAGGCGAGGATGGCGAAGGTGGCGGCCAACGCCAGCGGCGTGAACAGGTATTTCGCCAGGCCGGAGAGAAAGACGACCGGATAGAACACGATGACCAGCGTGATGGTCGCGACCAGAATGGGCAAGGCGACCTCGCGAGCGCCGTCCAGAGCCGCCTGCCAGGGCGTCTTCTCCTGCTGGAGATGGCGCATGGTATTTTCCAGCACCACGATGGACTGATCGACGAGAATGCCGACGGCCAATGCCAGGCCCCCCAGGGTCATGGCGTTGATCGTGTGGCCGGAGTAGAACAATCCTATGAAGGCGGCCAGGATGGAGAGGGGAATGGCCAAGGCGATGATGAACGTCAATCGCAGACTGCGCAGGAAGAAGAAGACGACGAGCCCGGCCAGAATGGCGCCCAGACCACCGGCCATTTGTAATCCCGTGACGGCTTGCCGCACGTAAACCGACTGGTCCATGACGACTTCCAGGGCGAGCGTCTGAGCTCGGGGATCCATCTCGCGCAGTCGTTGGAGAATGCGTTGAAGCCGCGCCTTGATGGCATCGACGATGGCGATGGTATTGGCGCCCGGTTGACGATAGATAGGAATGTACACTTGTCGACGACCATTGACGCGAACGATGTTAGTCTGAATTTGATGACTGTCCAGTACCTTGCCGATATCTTGAATGAGCACCGGGGCCCCATGCTCGACTTTGATGGGGATGAGATTGAGCGCTGCCACGGTCGTCGGCATGGCATTGGTGAAAATCTGGTAGTCCGTGTCGCCGAATTTGGCATCGCCGGCAGGAATCAGTACGTTATAACGACGAAGGGCCCTGACGACGTCCATCGGCGACAATCCTCGAGCTTGCAACTTTTCCCGATCCACATAGGCCAGAATGCGCCGAAGCACGCCACCATACACCGCCGGAGCGATGACCCCTTGAATGGATTGCAGCCGGTTCCGGAGCTCGAAGTAGGCCACATCGTAAAGTTCCTGCTCGCTCATGGTCGGACTGGAGATGCTGACCAGGGCCAACGGAATCGACGCCGTGGGATCGAACGGCATGACCATGGGCGGGATGGTTCCCGGCGGCAAATAGAACATATCCGAGACGGCGTATGAAGTAACCTGAGACATGGCCGTATCCAGGCTGATGCCCTCGCGAAAGAAGTCCTTGACGATGCACACGCCGAGCATGGCCTTGGCTTCTTGATGCTCAATGCCCACCGATTGTCCCGTCCACCGCTCCAGACGGGACATGATGTCCCGCTCCATCACTTCGGGTGGCATGCCCGGATAGAAGGTCACGATTTGCACCGCCGGCGTCTCGAAAATAGGGAGGAGATCGGCGGGGATCTTCTCATAGCTCACCGCGCCCAGGACCACGACGATGAGAGCGATGACGGCCACCAGGTGAGGATTTCTCAATGCTGCTCGGATCATATTCCTGATCTCCTCCGAACGGCGTGGCCAGCCGAACGGGTTTCCACAGCGCCTTTTTCGGTCTCAACGATGGGATGGAGCCCTGGCCTCATCGTAGTGCGTCCCTCCTTGAGTCATCCTTTGCCGAGGAGCCATCACCGCGCTCTCCGGCATCGACTTTTGAGAGCTGATTCGTGCCCCGGTGTGCCATCAGAATTGCATCGCCAATTGGAGTAAGTCCGAATGGGGGACATCGCCGACCAATCCATACACGAGACCACGGTCTCTCCAGAGGATGAGGTTGTAGCCTCTCTCGGCGCTCACCAGGAAGCGTCGACCGTCGATCGAGGCGAGCCGTTTCTCGGGCCATTCGACATCGCGGCCATCGAACACATAGAGCGAGACGCGCTGGTGCGCATGTCGATAAGCGATCAGCGCCGCGCGGCGGCCTTGGAGGTGGCAGAGTCGCCCACCGATCAGTTCGGCGGCGCGCGTCGCGGGCAGTCGAAAAGCGAAATCGACTCGCTGCTGAAACCAGTCCAGGAGCGCCTGGCGATCGGGCGTCACGATCTGCATCCGATCGGGCACGGTCTCTCGGTGATCGGCGATCAATATGGGAGCCAGTCGTCTTGGAGTGATCCGGTTCGCGGGCCGCAGCAGCAGAATGGTCATGCTCGCGACGAGAAGCATCGCCGCCGCCAACACCGGGGCCCACGTCGGCCATGATGGGGTCTCGGAAGAGGGCATCGGCGAGAGCGCTCGCTCGCCGGCGATTCGAGCCAGGATGCGTTCGCGCAGCGAGGCGGGCGCCTTCTGGCCGCCCGCCCCCCTTTTCACTATTCGCCGGAGTCGGGCCTCGGA
>RFHM01000457.1 GCA_003696865.1 Acidobacteriota bacterium
ATCGAGGGCAGAACTGCTTCGTCGACGTTCGATGTAAACGAATCGGGACGCGATTGGAAGTCAGAGGAGAGGTCACCTGTGGCGGGACGCCGGTCGCCGGCGTTCAGGTCCAGATGCGCGTCATTTTGAACGACCGAACCGTGCTCGGCCCGTTCACTACGACCACCAATTCCACCGGCGATTACTTCTTCGATCCCGATGCTCCCGGCAATGCCGCGCTCAAGAACGTGACCACCGGAGGAATCGCCACCGTTCAGGCGCAGGAATGCGGCGATGATTGCGCTATCGCAACGGATTCCACCGGTAATCGATGCCAGTTCCTGTAAGCGGCTGAGACTTCGGTCGCCACGGCCGTTGCGGCTCGAACCGCGATGAGCGGCCGGAGATGATCGATGGAATCAGTGGTCATCGCCATCGGAGCGCGCATCGGAGATGGCGGCTTCCCATGACGACATCCTCGACCCGACTGATGTGGTCGAGGATTTGTTTTTTATGCCCGTCTCTCGACCGGGATTCGAGGAATGATCGGTCATGAGCTCTGGGTCCACCACCGAGGATGAGAGTGACGGAACGCAAGATATCATCCCGCGCCGCGTCGTTTGGCAACGCCCGCCGCCGAGTGAACCCGGAGGCTCTGTGATGAGCGTGGACTCACCCCGGCATTGACGGGCCGCAACCTGCCGATGATGAACCGAGAACGCCTCATCGTCTGGATCGAACGCTTGAGCCTGGCCGTGCTTCTCTTCCTGTTGGTCATCATTCCCATCCACAACTTCAACGTCGAGTGGTTGATGGGCGGGGTATTGGTGCTCGTTTCGCTCCGGATCATCGCCGCGACGTTGGTCAAACGCCTCATCCTCCCCTGGTCGCGGCTTCATTGGATTGTCCTGGCTTTCCTGGCCTTCTGTTTGGTTCAACTCCTGCCTCTCCCGTTCTCCGCGCCGCCGTGGTCGTTCGGTCACTCGTTCGATGGCTTACCGGTGGATCCCGCTCGCTGGTCGTATCTCACCGTCGACCGACAGGCCACGGTGGAGGCCGTCTTGCGGCTGGCATTGCTCGTGGCTATATTCGTTCTCGTTCCCATCCTGGTGAGGTCGCCCGGGCGGCTGCGCCTGCTGGTCAATTGGCTCACCGGCGTGGGATTCTCTATCGCCATCCTCATGATCTTGAATCGATTCTCTCCGCCGAATCAACCCCTGCTCGGTGGCGCCTGGCCGCTGGGTTTCTATTTTCGTCGGCTCGAATATCCCGGCCTGCTGGAGATGATCTTCCCGCTGCCCGTCGCCATGGTCTTTGCCCGCGGCGCCCGTCGCGATCAGGTGATCCTCTACGGGTTCGCCGGCGTCGTCATCGGCGTCGTCGTGGCCACCGCCGTGACTCAGGGGAGCCTGATGGTGCTCATCGCCGAGTTGGTGGCCTTCGGGTTATTGAGTGCTTCGGGACGACGGCCATCCCGGTCGCTCAGCCCGCGGCGCGCGCGAATCGGCCGCCTGTTGAATACTATCGGCGTGACCGTGTTCATCGCCGGGCTGCTGGCTGGCGTGGTGTGGACGGCGACGCGGCCCATCTCGCAGGAGATTTCCAAGGACGTCGAAGAAGAACTCCGGGGACTCATGGCCATCGAAGGCCAACCCGTCCAACGAGCCGAACACGCTCGATTGGTCATGTGGAAGAATAGCCTCCAGATGTTCGCCGAGCATCCGCTGGTCGGTGTGGGGTGGGGAGCGTTCGCCACCGGTTACGCGCGCTATGATACGGCGCCGGGTTTCCGTCGACTTCGCGCCGCCCATAACGATTACGTGCAATTGCTCGCCGAGACGGGATTGATCGGCGGAGCGCTGCTCGTGCTGTTTCTCATCGCGTTGGTGCGGTTGAGTCGGTGCGGGTGGGCCAGTCCGAGCCCATTCGGGCGCTCGGTGGCGCTGGGCGCCAGTCTGGGATGCTTCGGGATTCTGGTGCATGGATTGGTCGATTTTTATCTCCAGTCGATGGCCAATGCCTTCATCTTCGCCGTGTTGGTGGCCGTGCTCGTCGTCGTGCGCCAGTTGGATGCCCACTATGGGGCGGGCCGGGACCGCCAAGACACAGTGAGACGATGAGCGAGAAGAGACCTCGACGAGTCCCGAGCTTTCGCGTCCTCGTGCTCGGGCTGACGATCGCGACCGTGCTCTCCGGAGCGATATTCCGCGAGAGGTTGTTGGGCTTGTGCGGTCAATATCTGGTGACCGAGCGGGCGTTGGAGCCGGCCGATGCCATCATCGTGTTGAGTGGTGGCGTGCCCGAGCGCATTCTGGAAGCCGTCGATGTCTACAAAGCGGGCTATGCGCCGCGGCTCATTCTCACGCGGGCGGAGAAGCCGGAGAATCTCGACCTGTTGCGATCGTTCGGCGTGGCAGCGCCCGAGGGGTATGAGATCAATCTTCACATCGCTCGAAAACTGGGCGTTCCCGATGAGGCCATCGTGCTTTTGGAGCCGCGGGTGAACAGCACCTACATGGAGCTCGGCGTGGTTCGCGATTATTGTCTGCGTCAAGGGTTGCATTCGGTCATCATGGTGACGTCGAAATCGCACACCACGCGGGCCTATAAGATCTTCCATCATCTGGCTGACGGTCGCATTCGGGTAATTCCTCACGCCAGCCGGTATGACACTTTTGATCCCACGACGTGGTGGACTACGCGACGGACGGCCAAAGAGGTGTTGTTCGAGTATGAGAAGCTGGTGCATTACTACCTCATCGTGCTCACCGGGGGATGAGGAGAAACGTCACGGACCCCGGAGACCAGCTCCGGGGCCTGGAGTAAGAGGATCTGCCGAGATGGTGGGGAGCGTTTCCCTCCAGGCGAAGTTCCGGGGAAGAGGAAGCCCCGCCGCTGGTCTGTGGGGAGGGGTCAATTGTCAGCTAATTCAAGGGCCTCTTTCCACACGAAGGAAGCCCCGCCGCTAGTCTGCGGGGAGGGGTCAGTTGTCAGCTAGTTCAAGGGGCGCTTTCCACACGAAGGAAGCCCCGTGGCTTGTCCGCGGGGAGGAGTCAATTGGGAGCTTGAGTAGCGAGGAAGTAACGATCCCCGGAGGCGAGCTCCGGGGCATTCAAAGAGAGGGTGGGAGCGGCGTTGAGTAGCTGACAAGTCACGGACCCCGGAGTCAAGCTCCGGGGCATGACGGGAAGCCCCGCCGCTGGTCGGTGGAGAGGCGTCATG
>RFHM01000458.1 GCA_003696865.1 Acidobacteriota bacterium
AATAGAAGCAGTCCCCCTAGTCCTTCTTTCCACCAGGCGATCAACACGCCGAGTGCCGAAGCAACTCCAAGAACAGCCAGTACGGTTGACTCGGATGTCCATGGTTCCTCTTCCGCCAGAGCTCCAGCAATGATTATGAATATCCAGGATACTACTGCCAATGAGCCCACCACGCGCGCAATCCATCGCAGTACAACGGCTGGACGGTTGAGAACATCTCTGGAATGATCCATAATCCGCAATCCTCTTCATCGACGATGGTGATCGGCAGCACCTTTTTTGCATGTCTTTGCTTCCATCCAATCAATGGGCGAAAACACAATGCACACCAGGTGCGGTGTGCCTCTTATAGATGGCTCCTGGGATCGACATCACTTCGCAACCCGGATCACCGCGAAAGCTCGCCAGTATAAGAGACAAGCTGGCAAACGTTAACACAGCCACTTGCACCTGTGCGGTACCAGAAGCAAATATCAACAAAGCGTCATTCTTGTGATCTACTTTTAGCCTCATGACGACTTCCTCTTATCCTGCGGTCAAAGAAGACGGTGACAATTCTCTGGGGCCTATAATCCGGATTCACCACAACATGCCAGTATCGTCCTCCATGTTGCTCAATAGCCCGTATAGTGAACTGTTCCACCTTCCTTCCTCTCCCTGCTCTCCGGATCTTCGATAATCAGTTTCACCCGGTCCTCCTGAATGTTTCGTTCCTTACAGTATATCAGAAGCGTGTTCAGAGAGCTCGTACTCGATCATAGTCTCATCTCTTCTCAGCGCACCACGAGCATCAACACGCTCTGAGACCAGCAACCTCATTCAATTCTACAATAGCCACCATCCCACTTCCATCTTTGTTTTCCAGAACAAGAAAATCCGCGTCGATTTCCTCGATCACGCCACTCGCATGATCTCGCGCGTTTTCGAATACGATTGTGATTCCCCGTTCAGGTTAAATAGACTCTGAGTGCTTCTTGAGCATTCGTTCCCAACTCGTTCGGTTCATGGCTCCCGCAGCGAAACGGCGACATGATGGCACAACCGGCCGTTGTGGCCCTGCAGGCAACATCCAAAACCATGCCTCTCAATGAACCACCTCGTAGGGATACCTCACCGACGGACGGCGAGAACGAAGAACGAATCTCCCGCTCATCCTGCCGCGATGGTTCTCGGGGAAAAAGGAGGACACGGCCATGCAGGGATTGAATTTCATCGATGAATGGATAGAATTGATTCCTTGTCGAGAGGATGCAGGGCGCACGGAGAAAGAGCGGCTCGATGAGGATCGGAGTAGCCGCCATGAGAGAAGTCTGAAAGCGCCTCGACCGACTCATCCGAGCGCTGCGCTCGTCGGGCGCGAGCGTCGATTCACCAATCGGCAATCCATGTGGAGGGGGGACGATGAAGACGATCAAGCGAATTGGCGTTCTCACCGGTGGAGGTGATGCCCCGGGTCTCAATGCCGTCATTCGCGCCGTGGTCAAGACGGCGACCAACGAATATGGATGGTCGGTCCTGGGCATCGAAGATGGCTTCGAAGGCTTGTTGGGCGAGACGCGAACGCGCCCGCTTCGTCCCAGTGATGTCCGCGGACTCCTCCCTCGAGGCGGCACCATCCTGGGCACGCGAAATCGGGGACACTTCGCCATCCAGCAGGTGGGGGGGAGGATCATCAAGCCGGAAGCCGCCTACCGAGAGGCGCTGGCCAATATCGAGCGGTTGAACCTCGATGCCCTGGTCGTGATTGGAGGAGATGGGACGCAGACCATCGCCTACGAATTCTTTCAGCGCGGCGTCCCTTTAGTCGGAGTTCCCAAGACGATCGACAATGATCTGGTGGGGACCGAACTCACATTCGGATTCCTTACCGCGCTCGACGTGGCCACCGAAGCCCTCGACCGACTGCATACTACTGCCGAGAGTCACGATCGCGTGATGGTGCTGGAGGTCATGGGCCGGCATGCGGGGTGGATCGCTCTGGAAGCGGGGTTGGCCGGGGGCGCCGACGTGATTCTCATCCCGGAGATCCCGTTTTATATCGAGAAAGCCGCCAGCCGCGTGCTGGAACGGGAGCGCAATGGTCGGACGTTCACCATCATCGTGGTCGCCGAGGGAGCCGTGCCCGTCGATGGATCGCCGGTCTATCAAGATCGAGGGAACGCGCAATCGCAACCGCGATTAGGGGGAATTGGGCATGTCGTGGGCGATGCCATTCAACAATTGACCGGGAAAGAAACTCGCGTGGTCGTGCTCGGTCATCTCCAGCGTGGGGGCTCGCCGACGGCCTATGATCGGCTGCTGGCCTCCTCGTTCGGGGTTGCCGCCGTCCGCGCTTTGGCCGCCGGCGAAGCCGGGAGTATGGTTTGTCTCAAATGCGGCGAGATCGTCACCTGTCCATTGAGCGAAGCCGTCCTCCAAATCAAGCGCGTCCCTCCGGATGGTCAATTGGTCAAAACGGCGAGGAATCTCGGCATCACCTTCGCCGGCGAAGACGATTGATGCCTTCCCCGTGATGGAAGCCACGATGTCGCGACGACGTCCGTGACCGTTACCGCCACCATATATCGCGCCGGGTCGGCCAGTATTCTTTCCGCTTGAACACATGCACCAGGATCATACCGGTCACGAATCCTCCGATATGCGCCCACCAGGCGACGCCTCCCGTTTGTGCCGAGGCGGCGGCCAGCGACATCGTCCCGTACAGAAACTGTTGGATGAACCACCACCCGAGGAGTATCACCGCCGGAATGGGAACGAACTCGATGAAGAAGAAGATGGGAATGAGCGTGATGACCCGAGCGTGCGGGTAGAGCAAGAAGTAGGCGCCCAGCACGCCAGCGATGGCTCCGCTGGCCCCCAAGCTGGGCACCGTGGAGTGGGGATTGGTGACGATATGAGCCACGGTTGCCGCCACGCCGCAGAGGAGATAAAACACCAGATATCGACCGTGCCCCATGCGATCTTCCACATTATCGCCGAAGATCCACAAATAGAGCATATTCCCGCCGATGTGCGTCCACCCGCCGTGCAGGAACATGGCCGTGAAAATGGGAATGACTAAATCGGCCAACCCGTAGGAGTGGACGATGCCGAATACATCGGTATATCCCCCGGCGAAATAGCGGACCGGGATGACGGCATACTCCCGAAAGAAGAGTTCCAGTTGACGAGGACCCAACGTCAGTTCATAGAAGAACGCCAAGGCATTGATGACGATGAGAGAGACATTGACGACCGGATAGGTCCGTGACGGGATGTCATCGCGAATGGGAATCATGGGGCGGCTTTACCTCGCGAAATGGAATCATTCCACAAACTCGATGTCCACGGGGTGAGGCAGGAACTCCCGCTCGTAGGCCATCCGAAGTAATCGGGCGACGGCTTCCTTTCCCTGCGCGCCGTAATCGAGTGTGAGGCGATTGACGTACATGTCAACGAACCGATCGGTGAGCGCTGCATCCATTCCCCGCGCAAACCCCATAGCATACGTTAACGCCTCTTCGCGGTGATCGAGAGCATATTGTATGCTCGCCTTCACCAATCGAGCCACGCGGCCCATGAGGTCCGGACCGAGATCTCGCCGGATGGCATTGCCCCCTAATGGGAGGGGCAATCCGGTTTGCTCTTGCCACCATTCTCCCAAGTCGAGAACCTTATGGAGTCCGCGATCCCGGTAAGTGAGCTGGCCTTCATGAATGAGGAGTCCCGCTTGAACGGATCCTTGGGCCACGGCTTCCAGGATGTGATCGAAGGGAAGGACCGTGTATTGAACGGTCGGTTGATAGAGCCGCAACACCAAATACGCCGTCGTCAATGTTCCAGGAATGGCGATGGTCTTTTCTCGCAGCTCCTCCGGCTCCATGGGGTGGGCGGCGACCACGACGGGGCCGTAATTCTGGCCCATGCTGGCCCCGCTCGACAGGAGCGCATAGCGATCGGCGATATAGGCGTAGCCGTGAATGGAGACGGCCGTGACGTCATAGATTCCTTCGAGCGCCCTTCGGTTCAGCGTCTCGATGTCGGCCAAGGTGTGGGTGAAGGTGAGGTCCCCGGTATCCAGTTTCCCTGTAGCGAGGGCATAAAACATGAACGCGTCATCCGAATCCGGGCTGTGGGCAACAGTGATCTCACGCATCGATGTCAATCTCGCCTCCCCGAGATGGAATTGATCGGGCTCAAATACATGGTCCCACCGGCTACACGAGCTCCCGTCAGCGCGCCTCGGTCACCCAACTGTGATGTAGCTTGGCCCCGCATGGGGGAGCTATTATAGCACTCGCCGATGAATTCTGAAACGTCCGGTGGGTATCAAAAATGCCGGGAGGAGATGATGTGAATTGGCGACGGGAGCGATGACATGGGCGCCGATTCCGGGCCCCGGCTCATCCACGGGAGTGGGCGATGAGATGGTTTGAAGGGTCGTTCGACGGGCACAATCAGAGGGCTCATGAGTCAATAGTCCTGGGCACCGACCATCGACCCGAAACTCGATGACATCGCCGCTCCCTCGTCACTCTTTCCCGAGGATTCCGCTCCTCGCCCTCGGAGGGATCAGGCCCCCATCGGCCTCCCTCCTCAGGTACCGGCAATGAGGAGGGAGTCTCCATCGAGGCGATCGCCGGTGCCTTTGAACCTTCTGAGATCACACCCCCCAAAGATAGTTCTCATCCTCCATGATCGGTTCGACTTCGCTCAGGGCGACCGAGGAGGCATTCGGCTCCGGGAGAATCTCCAGAGCCAATGTCCGCTCTAAGGATTCGACATCATGCCTCGCGTAGGGGGGGAGATGGAGCAGTTGATTCGACCCGACGACCACATCGTGACCGTTGACGCGAACTCTCCAGGCCCCTTCTAAGACCACAATGAAAGCCTCATGAGGGAAACACCGGTCGGGCATACACGTTCCTTTGCTCGTCTCCGTGCGCACGATGCTCACTTGTTCACCGGCCACGAATTTGCGCAAGGAGTCCCCGCTCAGAGCCACTGATTCGAGTTCATCCCAATGATAATATCTCATGAATCTCTCGCCTCCTTTCCTCAACGGGATAAAGAAAAAGGCCACCATCGCTCGGGGCAGTGGATGGTGGCCTTTGCTTCGGGGTTCAACCTTGGGTCAGAGCGTCATCCACTGCCCCTCCATAGTCTGAGGCTAATAATCAAGCCTAGAAGGAGGGGAGTTACAGGAAGAATTCGATCGGATAGCAGAAGAGCGTGACGACCGCACGTCGGTATGCCTCTTGTCATCTGCGCTCTTCTCATCGTGAATCTATAATATGTACTCCTCTCCGCCCCGAATGTCAAGTCATTTTTTCCGGCTCATGAGATCGATAGACAGAAGAGGGCGCTCGACTCTGGTCGTAGCACGATACGACGCACCCCGGGCGCCCGGAGAAGCGTCAGGCCAGAATATGGCTCCCCGCCCGACCTCTCCTCCCGACGGGCCATCGGGCTTGCTCAATCACTTCGCACGAACCCGCGCTGATGGCAGAAACCTTGACAACCCAATGGGTGCGATGGACAATGCCAAGCTGGCTGTTATGGCCCTGCTGAGAAACGAATTCCGCTGGTCGGTGAGCCGCGATCGTCATTTCCAACGGTGCCCGCGGTTATTCTACCTTCAGCACTATGCTCACTGGGGAGGATGGCGATTAGATGCTGACGATTTCGCCAAACTCTGTTATCGTCTCGGGAAGATGAAGAATCTCGACGCCTGGGCTGGCGAGATCGTTCACGAGGTCATTCGCGGAACCTTGGAGAAAGTACGGGATGGGCGGCCGACCTCTCTGGAAGCGATGACCTCCGAAGCCACCGGGATGTTGCGAGCCGGATGGACGCAATC
>RFHM01000459.1 GCA_003696865.1 Acidobacteriota bacterium
TAAGCGAACATTTCATAGAGCGAACCGGCCTTTTCTTCGGGCGACGTCTGGAGCACCTCCGGGCCTCCCATCTTCACGGCAGCGGCGTTATACAGCTTGAAGTGTCGCATCTCGTCGGCCATCTGCTGCACGACGACGTGCTTGAGGTCGGGATAGCGGGCGCCGATGCGCTCCACCTGCCGGGCGAACGTATCGACGGAGCGAATCTCGCCCCAGGCGTTGAAATAACAGGTATTCAACTGGGTCTCCACAGCATCCCAGGGCAGATGTTCGACGATGAATCCGGCGGCTTCGCTCATGATGGCGTCCAGTCGCTCCCCCAATGCAGTCACAAACTCATCGGCAGAGACGCCCACCGGAATATCGTCGAAGATCGGTCGAACATCTCCTTGCCGCAAGAGATCCAATGCTCGATTCCACCACGATATGTGTCCCATGATCTTTCACCTCCTCTTCGGAGAAGTCCCCGATCGATGTGCCGTCGAGCGAAGCGATTGTCGTCAACCTCGCCCGCGCTCACGTCGCTCGGGGCTCATAGAAGATCAACCCCACGTGGGGCTGAAACGGTTTGGGTAATGGGACGCGCTGAGAGACGGTGATGGCGTCGACGTGGCAGTCCACCACGCACAACTTACAGCCATGACACTCCTGAGGATAAGCGATGACGGCCTTCCATCCCGCCGTCTCCCAGGCCTCGCCCACCTGGGCCATGCGTAAAACATCGGCCGGACAACTCTCAATGCACACCCAGCAGCCATCGCAGAGATCAACATCGATGCGTTCGATCGCCATATCTCGGACTCCTATCGGTACTCTTCGGGAACAGGAAAAGGACTGGGTTTCCGTTCGCGCTTGTCCGGCTTGATGGGATAGCGGTCCAAGGGAACCTCCGGCGTGGAGATCTCCGGCTCGCCATGGGACGCCAGCTTGATGACCACCCAGCGCAACCAGTCGATATCGTCCTGGTAAGGAAAATCGACGCGAAAGTGCTCTCCGCGACTCTCCTCCCGCGTACCGTACGCCAGACAACAGAGTTCGACCATCTCCACGTAACTGCGCGCTTCCAGGGCCTTGACCAATTCGTGGGGATCGGGCGCGCTCATTCGAGGGAGCAGATACGTTTTGATCTCGTTGACCAGGCGTCGCGTCCGATCAATGCGCTCGGCATTCTTGAACAGGGCGAACGTGGATTCGCAGGTCACATCGCCGATGGCCGCCCACACATCGGCGGGACGGGTGTTGCCCCGTCGATCGAGCGGGGCGAGCATCTCGGCGAGGACGGCCTCCAGTTGCGGTTCCTTCACCGGCGGATGCTTCATCCGCTGTGCTCGTCGGGCAGCGTCCTCGCCTGCCCGATACCCGCCCACATTAGAGAACGTCGAGTGCCCGCTGCCCGAGTTGCCCGACATGATCACCGGCAGGCAGGTACAGGTCCCCACGGCGTACAAACCGGAAACATTGGTGCGCGACCAGGTATCGACGCGAAGGCCTCCACTCGTCCCCATGCCGATGGCCATGAACGGTGTCGTCTTGAGGGGCTGCTTCCTCAAATCGATGCCGAATTCCCGGAGGCCGAGATCGAGCGTGGGGACGACGCGAAGGAGCATCTCGATGTCCTCTTCTCGACAGTGGCGAAAATCCACGTAACAGGGCCCGCGGCCTTCCATGTTCTCGGTGATGATGGCTCGCGCCACGCGATAGAGACTGGACAGATTTCCCCATTCCGGATCGTAGCGCCACATGAACTCCTCGCCGTGGGCGTTGATGAACTTCGCGCCGATGCCTTGAATTTTGGCCTGACCGGGCGAAGAGAACGTATCTTCCCAGTAGCTCCAGGAAGCGTACTGGGTGAATTCCATCCCGGCCAGTTCGGCGCCCGCTCGATAGGCCATGCGATGCCCCTCACCGGTGACGCCGTCGATGTACGAGAAGTGAATCTTGGGATAGAGCGGTCCCGTATTGAGAATGACCGCCTTGGAGCGGATGACGAACGGCTCGCCGGTGCGAACATGGAATCCCACGGCGCCACTCACTTCCCCGAGAGTCGGATATTGCCCGTCGGAGGTGAGCAGATCGGTCATCATCACTTTCTCCAACAAGCGCACCCCATGACGTCTCAGCTCGCGCCGCAGGATCTCCATGACCACCCGGCCATCGACGTTGATCGTTTTGCCGACCTTATGGCCGCGACTGGTCGTGTACTTGAGTCGGCCGTCGGCATCGCGCTCGTAGGGGACGCCCATCTCGGCGAGTTCATCGATGCGCGAGGGAGCTTCGGCGAGGAGCACGTCGAGCCATTCCTGGTCGGCCAGGTAGTTGGACGCCTGGACGAATTCGCGCATCCAGACGAGCTTCTCCTCATCGGTGAGCGGCCAGGGGGCGAACTGGCTGTGGACGAACGTCATCGGGCCGGCGCGACCGACGACGGCCTTCTCGGTGAGGATGACGTCACAACCCAGTTGGCGCGCGCGCAACGCTGCCCGACAGCCGCCGATGCCGCCACCGATGACCAAAACGTCCGTCCGCAATTCGGTTGGTTGCTTCATCCTCTCCTCCCGGATGTTCAGAAGTTGATGCGCAGAGCGAACTGAATCTGGCGCGCCGGCCCGGCCACTGCCGGTTGCCCGAAGCTGGGCACGGCGCCAGCGACGCCATCGCGAAAGTGCTGGGGCACCGGCCCGATGAAATCGGGAGCGCCATAAACGGTGTTGACCTCGGTCACGTTGGGGCGATTGAACAGGTTGAAGAACTCGATGAGCGGCTCGATGACGACCTGTTCGGTGAGATGGATATCCCGCGACAGGCGCAGGTCGATCTGTTTGAAACTATCGCCCTTGTAGGTGTTCCGGCCGATGATGCCGACGCGATCGGGTCCGAATTCCAGGTCGCCATTGGCATCGAAACCGGTGAAGATGGA
>RFHM01000081.1 GCA_003696865.1 Acidobacteriota bacterium
ATCGGCATCGTGGACTCACAGGTCCTCATCGGCTCCCCTCACACGATCGGCACTATTTTACCAAAACCCCCCGTTCGTGTCACGATGGATTGTCCCATACAATGTGCCGATGAAGGGCGGTTGCTTCAAGAGCCCGGAGTATGCGCTCAAGGAAACGCGCCTCACAATCGTGAAGTCCCGGGATGCTCCACCGGGTGGAGCAGGTCCGACTCGACGACCGTGTCACGGTGGCCCATGGCGCCCCCGAGCCACATCGAGGAGATGAAATAGCTTCTTGGAGACTCTCTGCGTTCTCTGCGCCTTTGCGGTGATTTTCGAAGGAGTCACCCGTGGCGCCCCCGAGCCACATCGAGGGAATGAAAAGAGCCCGTTGGAGAATCTTGGCGTTCTTTGCGCCTTGGCGGTGATTTTCCAAGCAGGATAAATTGACAATGAAAGGGAGATCTCCGATCATAATGAGCTCGATGTCACCATCGCCTGGAAATCTCGGTTGGCATCGGGAGCGTGTGAGCGTGGACATCGCTCGTTCAGGAGAAGGCCGAGGCGATGGACATGTCGAAAGAGGGCCGAGGAGGGGAACGAATTGATAGGCGATGAGATCACATCTCTCATTGCTTCTTCCACTCGCGCCCTTTCGTGAAGGGGGACAATAAGGTATGCGGGCCGTCATCCAGAGAGTCACCTCGGCGGCAGTGAAAGTCGGTGAGACGTGCGTGGGAAAGATCGGGCACGGACTCCTCGTTCTTCTCGGAGTCGGCGCTGAGGATCGAGAAGCCGACGCCGATTATCTGGCCGATAAGATCGTTCATCTGCGGATCTTCCCGGACGAGCGGGGAAAGATGAACCGCTCGCTCACGGAGGTGAACGGCCACATTCTCGTCGTGTCGCAGTTCACGCTGTATGGCGATTGTCGTCGGGGACGTCGACCATCGTATTCGGCAGCCGCGCCGCCAGATCGAGCCAAGCGCCTCTACGAATATTTCGTCGCTCGCCTCAAAAGCTATGGCGTGCATGTCGAGACGGGCGTGTTTCAAGAGATGATGGATGTGGAACTCATCAACCATGGACCGGTCACTATTCTGTTGGACAGTCAGAAGACGTTTTAGCCTTTGCTTCCCGGGCGCCGGGTGCTGGATAATCTGAGAGGGCAAAGGTGATGATGATGAAACACACCGTATTGATCGTCATTCTTCTCTTTTCGTTGGCCACCATGGGCGTTCAATCGGGGCGCGTGCGCCGCGGCAAGGATGTGGAGAAATCGAAGGCCGCTGAGCTCCCGTTCAATCTCGATGCATCGCGGCCCGTGCTGGTCAACATGACGCCGGAGGAGTTCCGGGCCTGTGGGTTGAACAAGCTCTCCGAAGAGGAGCTGGATCATCTGGATCGCTGGATTCTCGACTTGTTGGTCAAGCTCAAATCGCTGCCCGAGGGACAAAATCTCGCCGCGGAGGCCTCTGCCACCGGGCGCGTTCGCCAGGAGGAGGCCGAATTGGAGCGGCAAAGACTGGAAGCCCGCGCCCGCGATCTGGAACAGCGGCTCTCGCTGGTGAATCGCGAAGCCACGCGGATGAGCTTCGACCTGAATCAAGCTCGCCTGGCCGTCTCTCGAGGGGACTGGAACTCGGCGTACAGCTTGTTGTTGAGACTGGAATCATCGGTCGATCGGATCAGACGGGCCAGCCAATGAGCGATCTGTTGCCACGCTCGTTGAGCCCGCCAATGGTGAGGTCGGCTCGTCGAGGAAGATGTGGCGATTTTTGTCACCAACTCGGGAGGGATCATCCACAGGTTTGCGCGCTTCAAATAGCGATATCAGGTGAGCGCGAAGAGGAGACTTCGCGCCGCTTCCTTTGGAGGAGAAACACACGGTGCACAAAGAGTACCACCGCTGGTACAGTCCGCATCTTCAGCAAGAGATGCCCCTGGTCGTCTACGGCCATTATGGCCAGCCGCTGTTGATGTTTCCCACCGCGGCCGCCGATTGCGAGGAATACGAGCGCTTCGGACTCATTGACGCCATCAGGCATCACATCGAGGCCGGTCTGGTGAAAATTTTCTCCGTCAATAGCATCAATCTCCAGAGTTGGATGAACGATCAGATCCATCCGGCAGACAAGGCCCGTCGACAGGTGCAATACGATCGTTACATCATCGACGAGGTGGCTCCGTTCATGGAGTATCACTGCCGGACGCCGGGCATAGCGTTGGCCGTCTCCGGAGTGAGCTTCGGCGCCTTTCATGCAGCCAACACCTTATTCAAGCATCCCGAGCGCTTCACCTACCTGTTGGCCATTAGCGGAAGTTACGATATAAAGCCTTATTGCCAGGGGTACTATGACGATAACATCTATTTCAACAATCCGGTCGATTACTTGAGCAATCTGGATGACTCCGCTCTCCTGGATCGGATTCGGCGGTGTTCGATCACTCTCATTACCGGTCAGGGAGCCTGGGAGATGCCCGAGCGAACCTACCAGCTTTCGGAGATCCTCCATCGGAAGGGAATCCCTCATCACCTGGACGTGTGGGGACAGGACGTGAGCCACGATTGGCCGTGGTGGTGCGCCATGTATGATGCTTATATTCCTCGGTTGTTCGGCCGGTGAGACGAGGTTTCAGGGAAGACGGGGATGGTCACGCCGAATGGCGATGTTCGAGCTTGGCCGGTTCTCGTTCCGATTCTGATTCCCCCGCCACTGTGGATTCGACGATCGAATAATCGCGATCGCGCCGGTAGGTGGCTGCGATCATTTCGGCGAGAAGGCCGAAAAAAATGAATTGCACGCCCACCAGCACGAGGATCGTCCCGAGAAGCAGCAGGGGACGATCGCTCAGCCATTTTCTGAAGAATAATCGCTCGAAAGCCAGATATCCATCGATGAAGACTCCAATGATGAACAGGATTAACCCCATGATGCCGAAGAAATGAAGCGGTCGATTGGTGTATCGGGTGAGCAGAATGACCGTCAACAGCGTGAAGAATCCGCCCAGGAATCGCCCCCAGCCGAATTTCGATCGACCATAGCGCCGCGGAGCATGGTCGACTTTCACCTCGCCAATGCGAAAGCCACGATAGCTGGCCAGCACCGGGATATACCGGTGACGTTCGCCGTAGACGCGCAGTTCGTCTAAGACTTCCCGGCGATAACACTTGAAGCCGCTGTTGAAATCGTGAAGTCGAACGCCAGTGAGGGCCGATGTGACCATGTTGTAGATCTTGGAAGCGAACCGCTTGGACCAGGAATCGCGGCGATGGTGTCGCCAGGCAGAAACCACATCGTATCCCTGCTCGAGGGTGGTCAGGAGCTTGGGCATTTCTTCGGGCAGATCTTGTAAATCCGCATCCATGGTGACGACGATGTCGTATCGGGCGGCCGCAAAACCAGCGGCCAGGGCCGCCGACTTGCCGAAATTCCGCCGAAATCGAATGAGGCGAACTGTCGGATCAACCTGGCGAATACGACGCAGGACACGATATGAGCGGTCGCGACTCCCATCATCGACGAAGATACACTCGCTCTCGGAAGCCACCTGATGGAGGACTGCTCGCAACCGCCCGTGGAGTTCCTCCAGACTGTCCTGCTCGTTGTAGACGGGAATGATGACCGAGAGTCGCCACCGAGCTGGAACTCGCTTCTCTTCCATATTCACAGAGTATATCACAGGAGCGCTTGACAATCATCTAAAAAAACATTGACTGAGTCGTGAGAGAATGGTAAAATGCACCACGTCCATGGTTGGCATGGGCGGAGTGAAGTAGTCGTGGCTCAAGTTTGTGAAGTCAGCATGATGCTGGCGGGGGGCGTGAAATGGACAGCGAGAGAGAACCGGCACAGGCGTGGGACGCAAGAATCCCCCGGCAGTGGGTGATGAGGAGTGATGAAGTCCCCGTGCTGGTTCGGCTCTGAATATACACACTAAGGAGGGACATAATGCGTAGATCAACGATCATGCTCAGCGTCTTCGCGGCACTGGCATTCTGTATACTGGCGGCCAATTTCCAATCCGCGGTAGTAGCCCAGAGACCGGCGCCAGCGGCACCCAATGATGACAAAGCAAATGCCATCGATATCACCGGGCGTAAGGTCTTCCGCGCTCGCTATGACACCACGGGAGCCTCTATTGAGACCGACGATCCTTGCATCTCCTGCTGCTTCTTCGGAGTCGGGCAGAACGACAAGACGATCTGGTTTGTCAAAACCGTCGAGAACGATGGGACGGTTGTGCGCGTGAGCACGTTAGGGAGCGATTACGACACCGTCGTTTCCGTCTGGGATGGATCGGCTGGCGCTCCGACCGGTACGGGGGGTCCTCCGTGCGTGAATGATATGGGTACCACCGAGCTGGCGTGCAACGATGATGCGGGCGGGACGCTTCAATCGGAGGTCTCGCTGGTCGCCAATGCGGGCGATGTCCTTTACATCGAGATCGCCGAGTGCACGGGAACGGCGACGGGCTTTGGTGGTACGGCGGCGATCACCATCTCCCAGCTCAGACGGTAGGAGAGGCGAGAGTTAGAGAAGGATCATGGATTGAGGGTCACCGCGCGACTATGCGGTGGCCCTATTACCTCTGCGTTGAGCCGTCATCAGGCGGCGCGCCATTTTTTCATCCCACACATACACTTGAGGTTCGCTTCGGCGTCAATACCGCAAAAAGGCGCCAATATACCCGGCCCGTGCCAGTTGAGCGGCGGCCCGATCATTGACTTCTTCCACCTGTCCGCCCGCACTGATGACCCGCTCAATCGCCCGATTGATCAAATTGGGCGCCGGCGAGAGCGAGCCACCACAGTAGAGGCATCGTTCGGGGCGATTCTCCACATAGAGCATGCTGCATTGAGAGCAAACGTAGCCGTTGGCAGAGAAGTCTTTCCCATAGAGGAGCTTCCACACGCGGCCTTCATTAATGGCTTGAATCGTATCGGCCAGACCGGTAACAGCCCGATCTCCTTTGTAGGCCGCCGTCACCAATGACTCGACGAGTTTCTCTTCGTTGGCTCGTTCGGCGGCCACCTCAATTTTTTGCGTTTCACGAAGAACCTCTTGATGACTGGCTTGAACGGGTAGCGAGAAGGTACCGATGAGCAGCCGATGTAAGGACTTCGGCAAAACATGCTGGAGTTCGGAAACAGCCTGCCGGCCACCGCCGATGATCAAGCGGTCGAACCGGTAGAGGTCGGTCAACTCCTTCAGCCGTTCGGCGACCTGTTTCACGTGCCAGAGGACGTGCCCGTCGTGGTGTCGTTGGAGCCGCTTCTGGGCGATGATGCGATCACGCCCGGCCGTCTGGGTGACCGGAGGAACCTCTTCGAAAACTCCTTCATGCTCCTGAACCTCGCCAAGATAGACGGTGAACAGGCGAGCGCGGCCCTGATCAATGAGCACCACGCCATAGCGCTCGTGCTCGTCCAGGACGGTGATCAGAGGCCGCAAGAAGAGAGCATGATCGAATCGCGCCAGATTGGGCAGAGCGATGGGGAGCTCTTGCTCCCACCAGAAATCGTGAGTGGCGTCCGAGAAGATGAGGAGGGTTTTCTTCCGAGGGATATAGTTTTTCACGAATCGGTGCACTCTCTCGCGATTCAACTCGAATTCCTGCTGCGTTCGCGCGTCATGGAGTTCTTGCTCCACCGCTTTGAGCATGCTGTTGAGGGCGCGCTCGAATCCCCGATTGAGATTGATGGCCTTGGATTGATCGACGTCCAGATAGAGGCTCAGCACATATCCATCACCTTGCGGTTGGTAGGACTTCAACACTTGTAAGTCTTCGTATGTCACCATAATACCCTCCTTTCGCCGCTCGGCGGCTACTCAGGAAATATGAGTGGGTGTGAAGATCGACCGCTCAACGCCATCCTACTGTTCCTCGGTCGCTTGTTGATTTCCCGTTCTTTCGGACACGTGACGCTCGCTGATTCGTTCTACCGTGAAGCGGTAGTACCTCACCGGCGTCGTGGGAGGGATGTTAGCCTTCCTCATGGCGAGAGCGACTTGCTGTTCTGCCGTATCAATGCCCGCTAGATCCGGCAATAGAAGACCTCGCCGCCCGTCGTCGCTCTCCACCATGACGCCGTATCGCTTGGGATCGAGATCTTGAATACCGGAAACGGGTTCCAGCGGCGAGAGAATGTCCACCGAGAAGACGAGATCATCGAGTTCGTCCAGACGAACTGGCTCGAAGCGAGGATCTCGCGTGGCCGCCGACACCGCATTATGGATGATCTCTTCGGCAATCGTGCTCTGCGTCGGAGCCACCGTTCCCACACATCCGCGCAGCTCCCCGTTGCGCCGTTTGATGGAGACGAACACGCCAGCCCGCTCGGCCAATTTCCCTCTCACCGGAGTAGGAGGAGAGAGGTATTTCCCCTCTTTGAGGAACGTCTCGACGGCGCGCCGGGCCAACGTCAGCACCTCCCGGCTCACATCCTCTTCATGGTCGGTCTCGCCTCCTCCAGATCCGGGCTGTGAGGTCTCGCCCCCGGTGAAATCGGCCAGGATGGCCGTGAGGTATCCCACGCCGAATGGTCCTTCGTAGGAGATGACTTGGGGACGATGAAATTTCTTCCCATTGGCGCCCAACGCCACCAGTAGCGACTGATAGGTATCCTCGCCGGCCAGCTCGCGGAGCGCCGGATCGATGTTGAGAATGTCATCCACCGCTCCACTGGCTACAGCGGCCACGATGCGCTCATCGTAGAGATGCGCGCGAGGATGATACTCGTAAGGGGCGTCGGGGGTGAGCCGATGGCTCATGTCACCGCTGGCAATGAGCGCAATTTTTCGATGGAGTTGCCGGGCGGCCTCAGCGATACACGCGCCAAACCGAAAATGGCGATCGATATCGATCTCGAAAGGGAGACCGAAGACGACGATGGAAGAGGTCCACCCCGCTTCCCGAAGGAAGTACAGCGGCACCAGCGCGCCGTGATCGAGTTCGCGTCCCGCCGGGATCATCCAGATGGAGAGCCCTCGGTCGTGACAGAGAGTGGCAATGCGCGACAGGAGAGGGACATCATTAGGGAATTCTATTTCCACGTGAGGGGCGAGGAAGGGGGCGAAGTCCCCGCGAAGTCGCGGACCGGTGTAGGCGCTGAAGGACCGCGGATCCCGGGGAGCGTGGGGACTGATGACGACCACGGAATCAGGAGCCGCGGCCACCAATCGACGCATCACCTGGCGCAGTCCCTCCACAGTTTGAGTCACCTCATTGAGCCGATCGCGCCCAATCTCGGGGACGATGATCGGTGGATGAGGAGAAAAACAGGTGAACGTGACGGCCTGTTCCATGATGCCACCTCCATGCGCGTTGGGATGGCGAGCGGTCCGGAACGACTTCCTCTCTCACCCTGATGGGCGCCCTCGCCGTGATCCACGCCTCCGATCCCGTCAGGCGGCCTCGGCCAGCTCCGGTTCGGGGAAGACGTCCGCCGGGCTCATCCGGCGACCGGTTTTCAGATCAGGATCTCGACTATCGACGAGGAAAAAGGACACGTCCCGATCGGGGAATCTGCGTTCAACGAGTTGGCGCGTTAAGGGAGCCGGCACGTAGACGATGAGTTCGGGATTGGTGAGCTTACTCCGTCGGACGGCGCGCTCGTCTTCCCAGATGGCAATAGCCTGGCGGCCTTCGATGTCGACGGTCAGAATATCTCCATTCGCTCTCCGAAGGACATAGTATGTCTTGGCCATCTTCCTCCGGACCCCTCCCATTCATTATTCGCGGCGCGCGCCGTCGAGGTGGTGAGAACCACCTCGACGCACCGAGCGCCTACTTTTGTGGTTCGAGCACGACAAATTGCGTCATGTTCGTCCGGCGATTGAAGATCAACAGCAGCACGCTCTTGCCTTCGGCCCGGGCGGCGGCGCGACGGAAATCGGCCACACTACGAATCGGCTGGCGATCGATCTCCTGGATGACGTCGCCGGGTTCGAGTCCCGCCTCGGCCGCGCTGCTGGAGGGAGCCACGCGGGTGATCACCACTCCTTCCGCGTCGGGCGGGAGTCCGAGGCGACGACGGAGGGCTGGCGTCAGCTCATCGACCTCGATGCCGCTGAGTGGATTCTGGCGACTGAACTGTTGACCCGGCCGACGCTGTGGAGTTTCCGGCCGCTCGGCGAGCGTGGCCGTGAGCGTCTTCTCCTTCCCGTCCCTGAACACCTTGATGGTGACCGTGGTTCCCGGAGGCGTCATCGCCACGAGATTGCGCAGATCATCGGCATCTTCAATGGGATGCCCATTGAATTCCAGAATGATATCGCCGCGCTGGATTCCCGCTCGATCGGCGGGGGTCCCCGATTCCACGCTCCCCACCAGGGCGCCGCGGGCCTCTTTGAGACCGAATTTTTCGGCGATGACCGAGGTCACATCCTGCGGCAACAGCCCGAGGTATCCTCGGATGACGCGGCCCTGTTTCAGGATTTGATCCATCACCGCGCGGGCCATATTGATGGGGATGGCGAAGCCGATGCCCTGATTACCGCCCACGCGGCTGAGGATCGCCGTATTGATGCCAATGAGCCGCCCGTGCATGTCGACCAATGCACCGCCGGAGTTGCCCGGATTGATCGCCGCATCCGTTTGAATGAAATCTTCGTACTGGGCGATGCCCAAATTACCTCGCCCCGTCGCACTGATGATTCCGAAGGTGACCGTGTGCCCGAGGCCGAACGGATTACCGATAGCCAGGACGAAGTCGCCCACATGAACTTTTTCCGAATCCCCTAACGGCATGGCCGGCAGATCCTTGGCATCGACCTTGATGACGGCCACATCGGTTGGAGCATCCGTCCCCACGATCTCGGCTTCGACCGTATCCCGTCGATCGGCGAACTTGATTTTCAACTCCTTGGCCCCTTCGACGACGTGGTTGTTGGTCAGAATGTATCCATCCGGACTGACGATGACTCCTGAGCCGAGCGCCGTCTCCCGCTGCTCCTGAGGGAAATTGAACTCCGGGCCGAAGAATCGACGAAAGAACGGGTCGTTGAAAATGGACGGGAGCTCCTGGCGAACGATTTTGGTGGAGATGATGCTCACCACACTCTTGCGGGCCGACTGGGCCACGACGCCCAGACCCTTGTCCAGAGAGAAGTCCTTGGACGCCGAAACGCCGGGCGAGGAGGTATCGGCGGCCACGTAGACGGGAATGCGGTCTGCATTCCGAGGATTGCGGAACGGAGACCACGACGTATAAGCGGTGATGGCCGATCCGGCCAATAGCCCGACGACGAGTACCATCGTGGCGGTGAGAATGGATATCCATCGCTTTCGATTCGTCGATGTCATTGTGCGCTCCCTCCTTCTCGCTTTATGGAGTCGGGTCATCATGGCCCGGCTCCGGCCCCCACTGAGGCTGAGTCTACATCTTGTTCATCGTCGCCCTACCCGCGCCGTCCGTCCCGCGGATTGAACCGGGACTCCCGAGCCAATTGCTCGAACAATCGGCGCTCGGCCGGCGTGGGATCGGGTGGAACGACGATTTTCAGTCGCACGTATTGATCGCCGCGACCTCCACGGCGGCGCGTCAATCCCAATCCGCGGAGCCGGAGCTTCCGTCCCGCCTGAGACCCAGGTGGGACGGTCACTTCCGCCGTTCCATCGAGCGTGGGAACTTTGACCGTGGTGCCCAAAACCGCTTCCCAGGGGGTAATGGGGACTTCCACCGTCACGTCATCTCCAGAGACCTGGAACAAGGGATGAGGTTGAAGCTTCACTCTCAGGTAGAGATCGCCCGGCCGCCCTCCGGCAATGCCCGGTTCGCCTTGACCGGCTAATCGAATCACCGAGCCATCTCGAACGCCAGGGGGGATCTTCACTTCCAGGGATTTTCCGTTGGCCAGGGTGATGCGCCGCGTGGTTCCCCGGTGAGCCTCTTCCAATGTGAGGGGGAGCTCCATTTCCACATCGGTTCCGGGGATCGTCCACGTCGAAGGTCCGGCGCGGCCGGCTCGCCGACTCCGCTTGAAGGGATCGCCAAACAGCAGCTCGAAGAAGTCACTGAATCCTCCACTCCGACCAAATCCCCAGTCGAAGTCGCCAAAATCGATGCGAATGTTCTCCCATCCCGGTGGCGGTGTGAAATCAGCGCCCGCCTTCCAGTTCGATCCTAACCGATCGTACAACTCGCGCTTCTTGGGATCGCTCAGAACGGCGTAGGCTTCGTTGATCTCTTTGAACTTCTCCTCGGCCTCTTTATCGCCGGGATTCACATCCGGATGGTACTTGCGGGCCAGCTTCCGATAAGCGGCCTTGATCTCATCCTGAGTCGCCGATCGACTCACTCCCAGGATCTGATAGTAATCTTTATACTTGACGGCCATCTCTCCACATCACCAGTCGCCGCTGAGGGCGCCTCTCTGATCTCGTCCTCCCGGACGCTTCAAAGGGAAGCGGCTTCTGAGGGCCTCAGCTGCGCCAACTGAGCACCTGCACGAGTTCGGTCCGGGCAAAATTTTCTTCCCGCCGCGCCCGGCTCAACTCAGCAATGGCCTTGTGATACTGCTCCTTGAGCTTCTCCGGGGGGCGCGGTCCGGCATCCCGGAGCTGCATGTTCAGGTCGCGTACCCGCTCCAGCGCTTGATGCACCTTCTCCCGCTCCTGGAGGAGCCTGAGCATGAGCCGACCGAGCAATTCTTGGCGCGTCTCTCGACGAGGTCGCTCTGGAATCTCTTCCTCCTCGTATTCTTCGAGGGGCTCGATCTCCTCTTCCTCTTCCACCTCGGTGACGTCCTGGTCAGCGGCATCTGCCGCCAGCGCCTCTTCTTTCTCCTCGGTCAGTTCGGCGATGGCTTCTTCCACTTCCTCAGGCTCGGCTTCGTCCAGAGCCTCTTCCTCAAATTCCTCTTCCAGCGACTCGAGCTCCTCCAGCTCCAGCTCCTCTTCGAGTTCGGGCAGCGTCTCATTGGCCTTTTCGGCAACTTTCTCTTCGGCTTTCGCTCGTTTACGTGGCATATCCTACTCCCTCAATGAGTTTTGTCATCGCAGCGCGTCGATGAGCGTCTCATTCGCTGGGCATCATTTCCTCAAGCGTCGGCGCTCGATACCGGAGGCGATCCTCCGTGAGTTCCTGCAGCGCCCGATTCACGGCCCAGGCGACGCCCTGGTTTTCAGGATGTCGAAGAAGTTGGCTCGCTCGCTTAGAAACGATTGAACAAACCAAATAGCGACTCCCAACCTTTGATAAAGCTCGCTCCACAAGCTGCTTTCTCTTCGCTCCTTCCATACTCCCCTCACCAGTTGTATTGCTGAAGTCACCAGCTGAGAAGCGACCAGCGACTTTAACGAACAAACCGTATTATACACAAAAACAATCTCAACGTCATCTGTGGGAGGTCGCTCCTTTTTCCACCTCCCACCCGGCCTTCATGCGGCTCGATCCCGCCCCTCAGAATCCTTCCTCATCCACCGCTTCGAATCGTCCATCGACGCCCCATCGGCCTCACCCTCGACAGTGAGCTTCGCGCCTGCTCACCTCACCAGCGATTGATTCTTCATCCGTCCCGACCAACCGATGAACATAATAAAATATGAGTATCGTTTTGTCAAGCTCACACTCGGCGTTGATCCCGGTTGCGTTTAGCAAGAGATTAATTCTTAGAGAGTTAACATAACTCATCGTCGAACAAGAGCGGGAGGAGATGAGAAAAACTTGACAAAATCCGACTCATATATTACGATTGGGTACGGCTGGGCTCGGAGAATGCTTTGGTGGAGCGAAGAGTTATGAAGCGCCGAAAGAAAAAAGGCTATACCATTAGCGCGGTGGCCGAAGCCTACGATATCCACCCGCAAACGCTCCGTTTGTACGAACGGCATGGGCTTTTGAAACCCTCGCGCTCGCGCGGCAACACGCGCTACTACACCGAAGAGGACCTGAACCGGCTGGAGTTCATCCTCACACTGACGCGGGACCTGGGAGTGAACCTGGCCGGCGTCGAAGTGATTCTTCACATGCGCGAGAAGATGGACGCCATGCAACGGGAGATCGAACGGCTGATGGAAACAGCTCGTCGCGAAGTCAATGAGTCGTTCAACCGTGTGGCCGATCGATTCGCTATCGTGCCCCTCTCGCGGGCATCGATTGTGCGCGTCCAGATGGATGTTCAACACAAGGGCGAGGCGAGCGCCTCCGATGGAAAAGCTCGCCGACGGAAAAAGAGATGATCCCAGAGGAAAGGAGGTGAAAGCGTATTAGTAAGAAAGAAGAAGCCATTCCTGTCGAGGGGACCGTGATCGAAGCATTGCCCAACACGACGTTTCGCGTGAAGCTCAATGGCAATGGGCACGAAGTGCTGGCTCATTTGTCCGGGAAGATGAGAAAGAATTACATTCGTGTATTGCCAGGCGACCGCGTGCGCGTGGAATTATCCCCTTATGATTTAACCCGAGGACGGATCACGTATCGGTACAACAAGTGAGCCGGCGCGGCATCACGGATCTGCTCTGACGTTCACCGACGTGGCGACGGAGGGATGGGATGGACCGAGAAGGAGGTTGTGCCCCTCCAGAGGGACCCCTCATGGCGTGGAGCCGCCGGTGAGAGGAACTCTCACTGAGGGGGGACGCCGAGCGGTTGGAGGTTCATTCCCATCCGGTCACCGACGAATTGACTGAACTCTCCTAACGGGGCGTGAATGACGATTTCTGCGCGGTGGTCGTAGGGCGTCGGTTCCAGATTGACGATGATGAGCCGAGCCCCAGCCTCTCGTGCTTGCCGAGGGAGATCGGCCGCCGGATAAACGACCAGGGAGGAGCCGAGAATGAGGAGGAGGTCGCATTGCTGAACGGCTTCGGTGGCGCGAGCGAGGGCCTCTGAGGGAAGGAGATCACCGAACAGAACCACGTCCGGTTTGATGAGACCTCGGCATCGATGACACCGAGGGGGGAGTTCCTGTCGTTGGATCTTGTTCTGAACCTCCTCAAACGTGTAGGCGTGCTGACAGTCAACGCAGTGGGCTCGGCGATAGGTGCCATGCAGCTCGATGACATTCCTGGAGCCGGCCCGCTGGTGGAGTCCGTCGATATTCTGCGTGATGACGGCGGTCAACTTTCCCCTCCGCTCGAACTCGGCGAGCAGGTAATGCGTGCGCGTCGGTTGGGCGGTGAGCAAGGGAGGGAGGAGTCGGAGGATCGAGGCGTAAAATCGACCGGGAGCCAGCCGAAATCCCCACGAAGAGAGACTGACCATCAGATGGAGATCATTCCACAGTCCGCCCTCCGAACTGCGAAAATCCGGGATGCCCGCCTCTGTGCTGACGCCCGCCCCGGTCAACGCGACCACACGCGTAGCCCGCTCGAGGTGCTCAACGACTCGGTTCAGCGCATCATTTCGAGGCGGCGTCATGGGGTGTTCTCTGCCCGGCGTCATTTCTTCCACTGACTCATTCCCGTACCTTCATAGGGCCAATCGGACAGCAATTGAATGGTATCCAATTGATTGGAAAAGGCCACATGCTTGATGCCACATTCCGGGCAGCGAACATCGTCGCCGCGCCGGGGTTGAATATAGGCGGGCCGGGTGGGAACGAAGTACATGGCCTTGAAACTCACCTTGTCTTCCGGCCCATAATAATCGTAGATGTGAGTGTTGCAATAGGTACAAATCACTCGTTTCATGGTTCGACTCCCTCATCCTGCAGCACCGCGAAGGCGGTGCCGGAGGTGGCCCGTTGGCTGCGGCCCGCCACCTCACCGTTGCCGATCTGTATGAGGACTGCATAATTCATACACCAAGAGTTCGAGCTGAAGGGCGGGCGGACCGAGCGAGTTCTTGAGCGCTCGATCGACGGCGGCAATACGCTCTATCCCTCGGCTGATCTCCCGGATGGACAGGCGACGGACATGTTCGTTGAGGCGACCCACGCGATGGGGCGGCAGACCCACTGCCCGAGCCACCTCGCTGTTCGGAACTCCCTGAGCCATCAAATCCTTGGCCAGCATCATGCGTCGATAGAGTTGAGAGATCACGCCGAGCAGAAACACCGGCGGTTGACCCGCTTCCAGTTGCCGTCGCAGTAACTTGAGGGCGCGCCCACGATCCCTCTCCAGGAGAGGGGCCTCCAGCTCGAAGTTGGAATGCTCCCTCAGGTAGGGGACGAGGATCTCGACGTCGGCGCGACTGATCGGACCCTGCCGGACATACGCGATCAGCTTGTTCAGTTCGTTCACCAATGATCGGAGATCCGAGCCCACCCGCCCAATGAGCATGCCGAGGGCCCCATCGTCAGCGGCGCAGCCGTATTGGCGGAGGTACTCTCTGGCCCAGGCGGCGGCCTCCCGCTCATCCAGCGGGCGGAATTCCACGATCGTGCAGGTTTTCAATAGCGCGTGGGTGACATTGCGCCGCCGATCGGGAGCGTCGTAAAAGAAGACGATGGTCGTCGTCTCGCTTGGATGCTTCAAATATTCGATCAGCTCTCGCTCCCCGGGAGTCGACGCGGCTGCCCGAGGTGACCCCGAGTCGCTCTGTCTGACCGGTTTGAACGCTCGATCCAGCTCGCGCACCACCACCAGACGGCGAGCCGACGAAACGGGAAGTTGACGTGCCACGTCGATGATGCGAGCCAGCGGCGTTTCGCCCGCCGAGAAGAGCGACAGATTGAACGCTCGGCTGGCCGGATCCAGCGCGCGCTCGATGAGCGTCTCGACGGCCCGCCGCTGGAGATATCGTTCCGGTTCCTGGGCGACGGGTCGTCGGCGCCCTCCGGGGAGGGGCCCGGTGAACAAATAGAGCGGCTCGACCTGGCCTCGCTCCACGGCTCGCATGAACGCCTGAGGGGTGAGCGTCTTCATAGACCTTCCAACAGCGTCGTGATCAAGCTTCGGGCGAATTCTTGTGCGATCCGATCGACGGCCGGATCTTCTTCATTGAACAGGGTGGCCGGTCCCTCCGGGAGTTCGTACTCGCCACGAAATACGAAATTCGGTTGATCGAAGAGAATGCGATTGGTCCTTCGATCTCTCAACGTGACGCCAATGGTGATGGTGACCTGAAAGACGCGGGTCCGCCCGGTATCGTCCAGCAGCACGCCGGCCACGTTGAATCCCTTGATATCGCCACGGAGAACAACGTCGGCGCGCTCCGGCGTCGAGGTCACCGTGAGACGTCGGTCGCGCCGCAGAATTTCATCCATGACCGCTTCGGTGAACCGTTGCTCGACGCGATACCGCAAACTGGTGTTTTTGAACGCGGGCACGGCGATGACGCGAACGTCCTTGGGAAGATTCCCTCCCCTTCCAGCTCGATGATACCCACAGGGTCCGGCGGCGAGACCCAATGCCGCCAGCAGGAGCAGAAGCGTCGATTTCATCTCATTTGACCACCACATTGACCAGTCGTTGCGGGATGACGATGATCTTGATCACTTTCTTTCCGTCGATGAACGACTGAACTTTTTGATCGGCCAGAGCAGCGCGCTCATATTGTTCCCGTGGCGCTTCGGGTGGCAGGTAGATGCGACTGCGCAACTTTCCGTTCACTTGAACGGGAATCTCCAACTTCTCCTCGCGCGCCAAAGCCTCGTCATATTGCGGCCAGCGCGTCTGGGTCAAGCTCTGGCTGTGGCCCAATCCTTCCCACATCTCCTCGGCGACGTGCGGCGCGAAAGGAGCTAACATGACGACGAGGGCTTCGATGGCTTGACGAAGCACGGTCAAATCCGTCTCGCTGGCCGTCGTGACCTCGCCCAGAGCGGCATCGAAATCGTAAATGGCATTGAGCAATTCCATCAGCTTGGCGATAGCCGTATTGAATTGATAGCGCTGCTCGATGTCGTTGGTCACGCCGCGAATCGTCTGATGCGTCTTTCTCAACAGTCGGCGCTGAGCCGAATTCAGAGTATCGACGCCATCGATGGGGCGGGCATCATGCTCCCGTAAGGCCCGATGCCACTTCCAGACGAGCGCGTAGACGCGACGCAGGAATCGCGCTGCTCCTTCGACGCCCTCCTCCTGCCAGCGCAGCTCGGCTTCCGGCGGCGCGGCGAACAACATGAACACGCGCACCGTGTCGGCTCCATAGATATCGATCATCTCGTCGGGATCGACACCGTTGCCCAGCGACTTGGACATTTTCAGCCACTGCCCTTTCTTGGGCCCTTCGGTCACCAGGTTGGTGACCATCCCTTGCGTCAGGAGCCTCTTGACCGGCTCGGAGAACTCGATGAGGCCGAGATCGCGCATGAAGCGCGTCCAGAACCGGGTATAGAGCAGGTGCATGACGGCGTGTTCCACGCCTCCGATATACTGTTCCACTGGCGTCCAATATCGAACGATCTCCCGATCGAATGGCGCCTCGTCGTTCTGGGGATCACAGTAGCGGAAATAATACCAGGACGAATCGACGAACGTGTCCATGGTGTCGGTATCCCGCCGGGCTGGCCCCTGGCATTGAGGACAGGTCGTGTTGATGAACTCCGGCACGTGATCCAGCGGCGAGCCGCTCTCGCCGGTGAACGGCGCGTCCTCGGGCAATCGAACCGGCAACTCGTCTTCGGGCACGGGAACGATCCCACACCGGGGGCAGTGAATCATGGGAATGGGCGTGCCCCAGTAGCGTTGCCGCGACAGACCCCAGTCGCGCAGCTTGTACTGAACCGAGGCCCGGCCGAATCCCTTCTCTTCGGCATATGCCGTCATACGACGAATGGCCTCTTGATTGGGCAATCCATCGAATGGCCCGGAATTGATGAGCACACCCTCGCCGACATAGGCTTCGGTCAATGGATCGAAGACGATGGGCTTCCCTCGCTCATCCAGAGGAGCGATGACCTGGCGAATGGGAAGGCCGTATTTCTTGGCGAATTCGAAGTCCCGTTGATCGTGAGCCGGGACCGACATGATGGCGCCCGTGCCGTATTCCATGAGGATGAAATTGGCGATCCAAATCGGCACCCGTTCGCCATTATAGGGATTTCGGGCGAAGAGCCCGGTATCCAGCCCCTCCTTCTCCGCCTCCTCGGCCGAGCGCACGCGCCGATCTTGCTGCGCCAGGCGACGGCTCCAGGCCAGGACCTCCGCGCCGCGTGGCGAGTGCTCGGCCAACGTCTTCACCAGCGGATGCTCCGGAGCCAGGATGACGGCGTTCGCCCCATAGATGGTGTCCACGCGCGTGGTGAACACGGTGATTTTCTCCTCCCCTCCCTCGACGGGGAAGTCCACCATCGTTCCCTCGCTGCGGCCGATCCAATTTCGTTGCATGATGATGACCTTCTCCGGCCACCCCCCTTCCAGTTCATCCAGTCCCTGAAGCAACTCTTCGGCATAGGCGGTGATGCGTGCGAACCACTGCTCCAGCTCTCGTTGCTCGACCGGCGATCCGCATCGCCAGCATCCCCCTTGCGCCTGTTCATTGGAGAGCACCGTCTGGCATCGAGGGCACCAGTTGACCGGGGACCGCTTGCGATAGACGAGACCCCGCTCATACATTTTGAGGAAGAACCACTGATTCCAGCGATAATATTCGGGCGTGTGCGAGGCGATCTCGCGCCGCCAATCGTAACTGAAACCCATGCGCTGGAGCTGCTGGCGCATGTAGGCGATATTCTCCTCGGTCCACCTGGCCGGATGAATGCCGTGCTGAATGGCCGCCTGTTCGGCCGGTTGGCCAAACGAATCCCATCCCATGGGATGAAGCACGTTATAGCCCTGCATGCGCTTGTACCAGGAGAGCGCATCGCCGATCGAATAGTTGCGGACGTGTCCCATGTGGATGCGCCCCGATGGATACGGGAGCATCTCCAGACAATAGAATTTCGGTTTGTGTGGATCGGGATCCACTTCGAAGGCTCGCATCTCGGCCCAGCGCTTCTGCCACTTCTCTTCGATCTCCTGGGCGAAGTACTTTTCTCTCATAACTCGCTTCCCGCTATTGATGCTCAGTCGTCTCAAGATGGAATTATACGGCGATTGGAGAGTGAGGGCAACGACCGCGCTCCGGCACCACTGGAGCGAGCGCCCAGGGAACCCACCTTGGTTCACGTCATCGCCGCGAACGCTTCATCCAAGGCCGTCACCAGTTGATCGATGTGGTCCTCGGTAGCGATGAGCGGTGGGCCAATGCGGATCACGTTTCCATAGAGTCCTCCGCGACCGATGAGCACGCCTCGTTTTTTCGTCTCCTCGAGAATCTGCATCACGGCGCGCGGATGCGGCTCCTTGGTTTGGCGATCGGTGACCAACTCGATGCCCTGCATGAGCCCCAGACCGCGGACATCGCCGATGAGCGGGTATTTCGCCTTCAACTCGTCGAGCCGGCCCCTGAGGTACGCGCCGACCCGGCGAGCCCGCTGGGGCAGGTCGTTCTCTTCCATATAGCGAATGGTGGCCAATGCCGCCGCGCAGGTGACCGGATTGCCTCCGAACGTCGAGAAAGTGAGCGGTGGATAGGCATCGGCGATCTCGGCAGTGGCGATCGTCGCGCCCACCGGAAGACCATTGGCCAAGCCTTTGGCGAACGTCATCACCTCCGGCTGAACCTCCCAGTGCTCGATGCCAAACCACGTCCCCGTCCGCCCCCATCCGGTCTGCACCTCATCGCAGACGAAAATACCCCCATAGCGATGGATGATGGCCGTGACCTCCTTGAAGTACTCCTTGGGCGGCGTAATGTATCCGCCGACGCCCAGGATGGGTTCGGCGAGGAGAGCAGCGACGGCTCCCGACGTGCTGGTCTGAATGAGTTCTTCGACATCCCGGGCGCAGGCCAGATCGCACGCGGGATAAGTCAATCGGAAGGGACAGCGGTAGCAGTACGGCGCCGGGGCATGCACGATGCCGGGAACATAGGTACCGCCGTGTCGCCAGGGCGCTTGCCCCGTGAGACTCATCGCGCTCGGCGACCGCCCGCTGTACCCGTGTCGGAGAGCGATGATCTCCTGATGTCCGGTGTACAGCCGGGCCAACACCAGTGCCGTATCGTTGGCTTCCGTGCCGCTGTTGGTGAAAAAACTCTTCTCGAGATTTCCGGGGGTCCGGGCGGCCAGTTTCTCGGCCAGCTCCACTTGTGGGCGATTGATGTACAGCGTCGAGGTATGGGTGATGGCGTTCAGTTGTTCGATGATGGCGCGATTCACCTGTGGGTTGGCGTGTCCCACGCTGACGGTGAGAACGCCGCCAAAACAGTCGAGATATTTATGGCCCTGCGCATCCCAAACGTACATGCCCTCGCCCCGTTGGAGCACGAGAGGATATCGATAGTACGTCCCCACGGCGGAGAAGAGATAGCGTTGCTGTTTGTTGACGAGATCATGATGCGACACGATCGTTCCCTCCTTTGGGGCCACCCGGATGGTGACCGCCGTATTCTCCGAATGCTTCTGCCCAGAGGTCATCGGCGCGCGCCGATATTCCCCATGGAAGCGCGATTCCGCCTGAGCGTTTTCCGTCTACCCAGGGAATATCCGATCCACGGTAGATGGGCGCACCTGCCCGGCGAATCACACAGTTTCTCCCCGCAAGATGGCCGGAATCGTGAGGAGCATGATCTTGAAATCCAACCAGAGCGACCAGTTTTCGATGTAATAAATGTCCAACTCGACCATCTTGTCGAACGGCAGTCGATTGCGGCCACTCACCTGCCACAATCCGGTCATGCCCGGCTTCACGTCTAATCGTTTTCGATGCCACTCCGAATACTGTTCCACCTCATAAGGGATGGGCGGCCGGGGACCGACGATGCTCATCTCGCCTTTCAAGACGTTGAACAACTGAGGCAGCTCATCCAGGCTGTAGCGTCTGAGGACGCGTCCCACGCTGGTGATGCGATCATCATCGACGACCTTCCCATAGAACGGCTGATCCTCGGATTGGGCCACGATCTCTCCATGAATCAACCGGCGCATGTGTTGACGATGGGGCTCATCGTCGGCATCCAGACGCATCGTCCTGAATTTGTAGCAGGTGAACACGCGCCCGTCCATGCCCACCCGTTCCTGGCGGAAGAGGACGGGGCCCGGCGAGTCCCATTTGATGAGACAATAGATGAGCAGGAATACCGGGCTGAGGAGCACGAGACCCAAAGTCGCCATGATGATATCGGCCGTTCGTTTCAAATAGCGATTGGGTCCGCTGAGTGGCTCCTGAAAGAGTTTGAGCATGGGCAGCGCCCCGAGTTGACCGATGTCCGTCTTCCGCGGCAGCGTGTGGAGCAAGCTGGGAACCATGCTGAATCTCGTTCGGCGATGGCGCCAGCTCTTCATGATGGTTTCGAAGAGGAGGCGCGGCGAAACGTTGGGATCGGTGATGAACACTTCTTCGATGCCAAACGTTTTGATGATCTCGGGGAGCTCTTGAAGACGTCCGATGATGGGATAGGCTCCTGATGACGCCTCAGCGCCCGGTCGAGAAGAATCCTGGCTGGTGACGATGCCAATGATCCGATAACCGAGTTGTGGGCGCGAAGCGATTTCCCGGAGGCAGATGTCGGCCAGATCGCCCTGACCGACAATGATGGAGGAGATCAAATTACGCCCACGACGCCGCAGGTGAAGTTGCAGGCCTCGCACGACGCCGCGCCACGTCCCATACCCGAGAAGCGCCAATCCCCAGTCCAACAGGAACACGCCGCGCGAATAAGAGTATTGGCGATATTCGAAAAAGCCGCGATACATGAACGTCATCACGATGATGATCAGCGAGGCCAACGTGACCGCTTCGAAGATCCGCACGCCATCATCCAGGATGGAGAATTCGCCTTTGAGCTCATAGAGCCGCTTCCAGCGAAGAGTCAGAAGGCGGACGATCGGCACGATGAGGAAGAGATGCCAGTAGGGCTGAAACGCCGGCCAGGAGACCGTGTCCATCAACTCGACCGGATTCAGCAGGCGCCACACCTCGGCGAGATCGGGAATATGATTCAAGACGCGGAGCCGATAGGCGAGCAGAAACGCACCGCAGGCAATGACGATATCTCCCAGGAGGAGAGAGGCCTGAGCGGCAACGAGAAAAGATACCGAACGGCTCTCCGAAACCCGCTCGACCGCTTTCGTCTGCGCCGCCCCCACCGCATGGGCCATAGACTGGCATTATACCCAGCCGCACCAAATACGGGCAAGATGCCGATCCCCGCCCATCTTCCCGTACTCCCACTGACCAATGGCCAACGGCCCTCTCGAAGCACCGCGGGCGCACCGGTCCAACTCAAGCCAAACGCCCATTCTTCAGGGAATCCGCGTCGGTCTCAATCGGATATAATCGAGCAGACCGAGATCGAGATAGGTGCGATACTCGCCCGCTTCGTAAATCTGGATGAATCGATCCATACGCTGAAGCAACGTCGTGATGAAGTATCCCGGCAGGGCCTCGGGATGTCGATGGCCGAATCCGACATAGGCGCGAATGATGAGGCTGCGCTCGTCCCGCGGAAGGCTTTTGACGTTCTCGACGAAGGCCGAGAATCTCCCCTGCTGGAGGAGATAGAACTCCACATTAGACGTATAGAACGCCGAGATGCGCTCTCCCCATCGACGCACATGGTCGCCAATGGCGCGGAGGGCCTTGGGACCGGCGAAATCGCCGGTCACCGGAATGATCAAGTTTCGCTCCTGAAGCCGCTTGACGAACCGGAAGGCTTCCTCCGAGGCGAGATAACTCCGCTGACGCCCGTAGAGATCGGTCTCCACGAGCAACTGCCTGAGCGTGGGAAACCAGCGCCAGGAGCGCCGCAAGTGCGACTGATACCGGAGATCGAGTCCGGCTCGATAAAAGCTATCGTAAATGAAGTCGATGCGATTCCGGTCGTCGGGCGTCAGGTAGAATCGAAATCGATGCGCGATGAGATCGTAGACCCGTCTCAAATTGGCTTGATAATAAAGTCGATCGGGAGGGAGACCGTCCATCACCTCGACGAGTTCGTCGATAGAGATCTGTTCCCATCGCCGGCCATCTCGGGGTAACGGACGACTGAGAAGGAGCGAAAGATACTCGGCGCGATGATGGGCCATGATGAACAAGGCCTTGAAGAGCAAATGCTGGAGCAGATTGTCGCGGCGGATATCGAGGATGAACGCGCGCACCGGACGAATCTGGGCGATGTACGTGAAATTCTGCTCCGGTCCCACGCCGATGTACACGCCACCATGGAGATTCAATTCGTCGAGTTTATTCAACACCTTCTGGTATCCCAATTCATTGGACACCAGATTGTCGCTGGGAAAGTACCCTCCTTCTTCGGAGAGCTCGGCGATGAGCTGCGCGAATGGAGGGGACTGGGGAAGGTTGACTTTGGGAACGCAACTCCAGAGCAGCGCCGCCAGTATCGACAGCGTCAACAGCGCTCGAATCAACGTGCTCCTGGTGATGCGCCGCTCCATCATATGAGGGTTACTTTAGCCGGAACGCCCTCGGCGATCAAGGACGCCGAGAGTCCATCCATCGAGCGTTCGAGGACGCCGATCGGGCGTAGAACATCTCCTATGGGGCAGGATATCATGTGTGGCGCAAGATGCCATCTTGCGCTCCTCTCTCCCAAGAGGTCAACCCGGAACTCGTCCATCATCCTTCCGGCCATCGATGAAGACCGTATTCCCCCCTCCACGGCGGACTCGCGTTGGCGAGCGATTCTCCGCGAAGATGGGAACCGGAAGGCCCGTCATGGGTTCTCACCAGACCCCACAATGAGGACCGGACCGCGCTCCGCGGCGAGCGAGGGTGAAGCTCACTCGTAGATGTTGATCAATCCCTGTGTTCCTTGCTCGCCGAACCCTTTGGTGACGGCCTCGGTGAACAAAGAGTAAGCCAACCGGGCACCGGGCAGATCGTCTCCGATGCGCTCGATCCACTCCAGAACCAACCGGAGATCCTTCTGCTGCAACTCGATCATGAACCCGGGAGAAAAATCGCCGTCCAGCACCTTGGGACCCAGATGCGTCAGCATCCAAGAACCGGCAGCGCCACTGGACACGACCTCCAGCACGCGCTCGAGATCTAATCCGGCTTTCCTGGCCAGATGAAGCCCCTCGGTCATGGCGACGATGTTCAAAGCGGCAATCACCTGATTGACCATCTTGGTGCGTTGACCGCAGCCAGAACCTCCCATATAGACGATGCGCTCACCCAGGGCTTCAAAGATGGGGCGACAGCGCTCAAACGTCGCTCGATCTCCTCCCACCATGATGGTCAACGTCCCTCGGATGGCCCCTTGCTGTCCCCCGCTGATGGGCGCATCGAGCATCTGACATCCCCTGCTCTTCAACTTCTCGGCGAATTTCACCGTGGCATCGGCCGATATGGTGCTCATGTCGATGACGACTTTTCCCGGCGCGAGGCCATCCCAGACGCCATCGGGATCGAACAACACGTGCTCGACATCGGGCGTATCCGAAACGACGGTGATGATGACATCGCTCTGCTGCGCCAACGCGGCGGCTGACGGCGCCTCTGTGGCTCCCGCCGCCACCAGCGGCTGGCACCTGGATCGCGTTCTGTTGAACACGGTCAAAGGAAATCCCGCTCGTAACAGATTCTGCGCCATCGGCTGCCCCATGATGCCCAATCCAATGAAACCGATTTTCTCTCTCATCGCTTCATCCTCCCTGTGCCGCCCAATTCTAATCGACGGGCGCTCGTTTTTCTATGGGGTTGGATTTTTTCGGCGTGGCCATCCGTAAGGGATGACGCTCCATTCTCAGAGACGGGCTCCAGAGCTTGAAGAGATGGGGCATCGAGCTCGTGGAGCACCTGTCAGGCTCTCGCCTGGCGCCCCTTTGCCAATCCGAACGCCTGACCGTCGCACCGGCTTTGAGGGTTCAGCTTGACAGTCGAAGGTTGATCTGACTACTTTAAACGGTCATGATCATGACGGGAGAATGGATGGTCGGCAGTTTTTTTCACTGGCTTTGGGTGGGCGCCGATGGAGCGTCGATGATATTCGATACGCGAACCGAGATGGTGCTGGGATTGGGATTCATCCTCGGCTTGAAGCATGCGCTGGATGCCGATCACCTGGTGGCCATCTCCACCATCGTGAGCGAGCATCACAGCCTGATCCGATCGTCGCTGATCGGAGCGTTCTGGGGAGTCGGTCACACGCTCTCCTTGCTTTTGATGGGCCTGGTCGTCATCGGCCTGAGGGTGACTATCCCGGAGCGCGTAGCGTTGGGATTGGAATTCGCCGTGGCCGTGATGTTGGTCCTGTTGGGGGCGAGCGTGTTGTATAAGGCGTTGCGACTGAAACTGCACGTTCATGCGCATCTGCATCCGACCGAACGGGGGCTCAAAAAGCATACGCACGTCCACGTCCACGTCGCCGAAGCGCATCATCACGGGGGACATCAACACGTCCTCACTCAGGCGCGACGTCCCTTGTTGGTGGGAATGGTTCATGGATTGGCCGGCAGCGCGGCGCTCATGTTACTCGTGCTCACGACGATTTCCTCGCCGTGGTTG